>CANRKV010000043.1 GCA_947631305.1 uncultured Jeotgalicoccus sp. | reverse complement strand
TGCGGTGCACTTAAAAAGGTAATATCTGACTCGTTTAATTCTTTCGCAACTCTGTCAGCGTCAAAATTTAAATTTACGCCAAGTGCCTGAAGCACATCAGAACTTCCTGTCTTGCTCGTCACACTCTTGTTGCCGTGTTTAGCCACAGTCACTCCGCAGCTTGCCAGCACAAACGCTGACGTTGTCGAGATATTGAAACTCTGCGAGCGATCGCCGCCTGTGCCGCAGTTATCCATTACTTTATTATTTACATTCGGAATATCTTTCGCATATGACTTCAACACTTCGGCAATCGCTGTAATTTCATCTACTGTTTCACCTTTATCGCTTAATGCGATGATGAAACTTTGGAGTTCATCATCTGTTACATTGCCGTCTAATACTTCTGTAAAAAATTCATGCATTTCTTTATACGATAAATCACTGCCGTCTTTTACTTTTACCATTGCCGTTTCAGTTACTGTTGTAATATTTAATGTCATAATATATTCCTCCTAAAAATTAAAAATCCCCCATGACAAAAATGTCATGGAGGACGATGTTAAACCGCGGTACCACCTCAATTGAAGTTTTCACTTCACTCAAATGTATAACGGCATTACCCGAGCAAAACTAAAAACCGGAACCCAATTCACTGCAGAACACGCTGCCGGTTTCCACCATATCCGGCTCTCTGTTAACGAAAAACTGCTGCTACTCTATCCATTTGCTGATATTAAATTAATGTAAATAAAAAACTCTCCATGCTTAATATTAAAAATATTAAGGACGGAGAGCCGCGGTGCCACCTATATTGACCGATAAAATCGATCCACTCATTAAAAGTTATATTAAATTAAAGTTTTATAAAAGAAGTCCATTCGCATATATGAAATACCGGTTCACAGCACCACCGGCTCTCTTTTAAATCGATATATGTTACTGCTCTTCTTTCGAATTGATTTTAATACTAACAAGTTAAAAATATAAATGCAAGAGTTATCTTTAATTTATCTGAAAATTCATTTTTAATAAACCTTCTTGAATATTGGTATGACTGACTTTATCGGATGTAATAAAATTTTTGCAAATACTTTTATTTGGGTGTTATTTCTGCAATGAAACCCGTTCATTGGTGAGATAAACTGCTACCTCTGATATGAAACCTGCTCATTGGTGAGATAAACTGCTACCTCTGATATGAAACCTGTTCATTGGTGAGATAACTCAAAAAAGTTTCTAGTCAAAAAAAAGACAAAACCCAAAAGGTTTTGTCTCTAAAACAATCAGTTTTATGCCCAACCGCGATAGCGTGAGCCTTCTGCAGTTCGTTTAAGACCTACGATAAATGCTGCAAGTCTCATATCGATTTGACGGTTTTCGTGAAGGTCATAGATTTCGTTAAATGCTGAAACGAGTTTTTGTTCCATCTTCTCGTTTACTTCATCTTCACTCCAGTAATAACCCTGGTTGTTTTGTACCCACTCGAAGTAAGATACTGTTACCCCGCCTGCTGATGCAAGTACGTCCGGAACGATCAGAACGCCTCTTTCAGTCAGGATGCGTGTAGCTTCAGTAGTAGTTGGTCCGTTTGCTGCTTCACATAAAATTTGAGCTTTAATGTTCGGCGCATTGGCTTCAGTAATCTGGTTCTCGATTGCTGCCGGAATAATAACGTCGCAGTCAAGTGCAAATAACTCATCGTTTGATAATACATCTTCATACAGATTCGTTACCATACCAAAACTGTCACGGCGTTCTAAAAGATAATCGATATCAAGACCGTTCGGGTCATGAAGTGCACCATTGGCATCTGAAATACCGACAATTTTCGCACCTCTGTCGAATAGGAATTTAGACAGGAAGCTTCCTGCGTTACCGAATCCCTGAATGACAATACGAATATCTTCCATCTTCATATCGCGCTTTTTAAGTGCTTCTTCAAGACAAATTACAACGCCGAGCGCTGTTGCTCTGTCACGGCCTTCTGAACCGCCTAGCACTAATGGTTTACCTGTAATGAATCCAGGCGAGTTGAATTGGTCAATCGCGCTGTACTCATCCATCATCCAAGCCATAATCTGCGAGTTTGTGAATACATCCGGTGCCGGAATATCCTTAGTCGGTCCTACGATTTGAGAAATCGCACGAACATAACCGCGTGACAGTCTTTCGACTTCATCCATGCTCATTTCGCGCGGGTCACAGATGATTCCGCCTTTACCGCCACCGTAAGGCAGGTTAACAATACCTGCTTTAAGTGTCATCCACATAGACAATGCAACAACTTCATCTTCTGAAACGCTCGGGTGGAAACGTACTCCGCCCTTAGTAGGACCCACTGCATCGTTATGCTGTGCACGGTATCCCGTAAATACTTTGACTGAACCATCATCCATTTTCACCGGTATACGTACTTTTAGTGTACGTAAAGGTTCTTTGATTAATTGGTACATATCGTCGTTATAACCAAGCTTATCGAGCGCCTCTTTTATGATGCGCTGTGTAGATTCAACTAAACTAATTTCTTCTGACATTTTATCCGCCTCTTTTTGTAACTGTTTTCATCTCATATTGTATCATAAAGATTATTTTTAGAAAGTATCTTTGCTAAAAACTTTTTTAACTTTGTCGAGGGCCCAGTCGAGTTCATCTTTCGTCACAACAAGCGGCGGTGCAAATCTCACTACAGTACCGTGAGTTTCTTTGCAGAGTACGCCTTCATCTTTAAGCTGTTCACAGAATACACGTGCACTTTTATTAAGCTCGAGGCCGATAAAGAGCCCCCTGCCGCGAATGTCTACTATAGCTTCATGGCTGATTTTCTTCAGTTCACCGAGTAGATATTCTCCCAGTTCCAATGAACGTTCTGCAAGTTTTTCATCGATAATCACATCTAGAGCTGCTTCTGATACTCTGGCTGCCAGCGGATTGCCGCCGAATGTTGACCCGTGCGATCCTTCATTAAGTACGCCGAGTACTTCGTCATCACCAAGCACGACTGATACCGGGAACACACCTCCGCCAAGTGCTTTTCCTAAAATGTACATATCAGGCACAACTTCATCCCAGTCTGTTGCAAACATTTTCCCTGAACGTCCGAGGCCCGCCTGAATTTCATCTGAAATAAACAGGACGTTGTTGCGGTCACAAATTTCTCTCACTGTTTTTAAGTAGCCTTCCGGCGGAATATTAACGCCCGCTTCACCTTGAATCGGTTCTAAGATAACTGCTGCAGTATTATCATTAATCGCATCTTCCAGCGCTTCCGGGTCTCCGTAATTAACAATTTGGAAACCTTCGCCAAGAGGGCCGAATCCCCTTCTGTATTCTGATTCTGAAGACATCGACATTGGAATCATCGTTCTGCCGTGGAAGTTATTTTTCATTGCAATGACTTCCGCCTGATTATCAGGTACACCTTTTACTTCATACGCCCAGCGTCTAGCTGCTTTAATTGCGGACTCAACAGCTTCCGCTCCTGTATTCATAGGCAGAACTCTCTCTTTTCCGGAGATTTCACTGAGTTTTTCAAACCAGTCTCCAAGACAGTCGACATGGAACGATCTCGATGTCAGCGTTACTTTGTCCGCCTGGTCTTTTAATGCCTGAATAATCTTAGGATGACGGTGCCCCTGATTCACCGCAGAGTATGCACTCAGCATATCCAAATATTTATTTCCTTCCGGATCTTTCACCCATACGCCTTCCGCTTCTGAAATTACAATCGGCAGCGGTTTGTAAATATCCGTATCATACCGTTCTGTCTTTTTGATGATTTCTTCACTTCTCATTAATTTCTCCCCCTTTTATGTTTAAAAAGTCATTTAAATATACATTATTAAATATGTATTCATAACCATCATGACTGTAATTAACATTATTTTCAAGAGTTTTATTTAAGCCCGTTACAATAGTGTTTACAAACTTTGAAAACGTATACACTAAACCGGTGTTTTATACTTATTAAGACGCAATTCCAGTGGAATAAATGAATTTACAATGAATTTATATTCATCCTGAAAAAATAAAAAAACCTGTGATTATCACAGGTTTTGCTACTGGCATTATTCTTTCATACGATCTTTTGCCTCTTCTATCCAGAGCGGCATTCTTTCTGCCAGCGTCTGGAAACCGTATTTCTCGGTATCTTTGATCTTCTCTAATACAGAACGCTTATCTCTTTTTTTCTCTTCGTTCTTAAAGTATTCATTTTCTTTCAATGATAAGCTGATTTTACCGTTTTCATCAATGCTGACAATTTTAGCCTTTACTATTTGGCCCTTAGATAAATATTGATTCACATCGTGAACGTAATCGTTCATCACTTCAGAAATATGGATCAGACCATCACGATTATCAGGAGTTTTGACAAAAGCACCGTACGACTGAATACCAGTAATTTTCACTTTGACGAACTGGCCGATCCGGTATTTTTTTGCCATGTTATCCCTACTTATTTACTTCTTTATTAAATCCATCACCATTTTAACACAGTTAGCTGAAGTAACCAAAAAAAATCACATAGCAAAACACATACACCACGATGGCATATGTGCGCTTATTTTTCATATCAGTTATGTAAATCGGCAGAACTCTAAGGTCGCACACAGAAATAACAGTTTTCTTATTTTAGTTAAATTACTATTTCCGTGTGGAGTCATCCTTATGCTCATGTTCAAGTCTTTCGAGAACTTTTTCTTCGAAGTCCTTCATCTTCTCTTCTTCATTGCGCGAATATTTTTTAATAAGCTTATACACGATAAACGCAAGTAATATAAAAAGAAGTAACATGATAAGAGCTGGAATATATTCCGTTTTATCTTCCGGGAAATAAAGGAACGGCATCATTTTTAAATCACTCACCTTTACACAAATAATTATATCAGAGTGTTTTACGGATTAAATATTATAATAATGACTAATTTGTGATACTTTCCCCGTTTTTTTTGTAATATCGATATTAAATATGTATATATCTCCCTTCTTTTTGCAAAATAAAAATGCACAGCCTGTATTAAATACGCGGCTGCACATCTTTTAATTAAATATATTATTCTGTTACCTCAATTGTTTCGATGATTACATCTTCGGCAGGCTTATCCTGTCTTCCAGTTTTAACATCAGCAATTTTCTCGATAATATCAAGACCTTCAATAACATGTCCGAAAACAGTATGTCTCTGATCTAACCAAGGCGTTCCGCCGTGTTTTTTGTAGCTTTCAACGATTTCAGCCGGGTAACCCGCGCCTTCAAGCTGTGACACCATATCAGCCGGTACATCTTTCAGCTGCACGATAAAGAACTGTGAACCGTTTGTGTTTGGTCCTGCATTAGCCATAGACAGTGCGCCGTAAAGGTTGAATGCATCTGTTGAAAATTCATCTTCGAATGCTTCTCCCCAAATGCTTTCTCCGCCCATGCCTGTACCAGTCGGGTCGCCGCCCTGAATCATAAAGTCTTTGATTACTCTGTGGAAAATTAATCCATCGTAATATTTATTTTTTGCGTGTGTTACAAAGTTCTCTACAGTTTTAGGTGCAACATTGTTTAACAGCTTAACTGTTACGTCACCCATGTTTGTTTTGATTACTGCTTTTGTTTCGCCTTCTAAAACTTCTGTTGTTAATTGTGAATATGCCATGACTTTGGCCTCCTGAAAAATTTTATTAATTTCATTTCTGCAGTAGTAATAATGAAATTAAAAATTTTAAATTTTAATTTCAGTACTACTTACTACTATATATACAGTATACGAGAATAGTCTAAAATTTCAAACCGTAAGCGTTTATTTACAATTAATATTAATGTATAATGGTTAAATATAATAACGTTAGAGGAGGATACACTTTGACATTGATACATTTCGCAATATTTTTACCTGTTATTGCTGCAATCGCAATCGCAATAATATACAGGTATGTTAAAGATGTACATCTCGGTTGGTTTGTTTTACCTATTCCGGCTGTGATAGTCGCATACTTATTTAGTTTAATACCCTCTATTGCCAATAATCAAGTTTTCCATCATACATTGAATTTAATGCCCCGTATCGGGCTGAATTTTGACGTCTACATAGATGGTCTCGGCTTACTATTCGCAATACTTATTTCCGGTATTGGCGCGCTGGTAGTATTATATTCTATCGGCTACTTATCAAAAGACGAAAAGCTTGGCAATTTTTATGTCTATTTGCTTATCTTTATGACTGCCATGCTCGGAGTGGTTTTAAGTGATAACATTTTAATGCTCTATTTCTTCTGGGAACTGACTTCAATTTCAAGTTTCCTGTTAATCGCTTTCTGGTTTACTAAAGAGAAATCAGTTTACGGTGCACAAAAATCAATGCTGATTACTTTCTTCGGCGGATTTATGATGCTCGGAGGATTTGTTATTCTGCACCTTATTACAGATACGTTCAGTATTAGAGAAATGATTGCCAATGTCGATTTAATTATGGCAAGCCCTCTCACACCGCTGGCAGTTGTTCTGGTATTGCTCGGTGCGTTTACTAAATCGGCACAGTTTCCGTTTTACATCTGGCTGCCGGACGCTATGGAAGCACCGACACCTGTCAGTGCTTACCTGCACTCAGCTACGATGGTTAAAGCAGGTCTTTATTTAGTTGCAAGATTTACACCTGTTTTCGCATTCAGCGAATTATGGGTATGGCTGATTTTAGTTATCGGTCTCGTCACACTGTTCTGGGCTTCATTCAACGCCATTAAACAGGATGACTTAAAAGCAATACTTGCATATTCGACCGTGTCACAGCTCGGTCTCATTATGAGTCTCCTCGGAGTCGGGGCGCTTGCCGTTTCTACCGGTGCCAACGAACAGATTTTCACAATCGCAGTCGTTGCTGCAGTGTTTCATATTATTAACCATGCAACATTTAAAGGCGCATTATTCATGGTTGCCGGTATTCTCGATCATGAAACCGGTACACGCAGCATGAAGAAACTCGGCGGCTTAATGACGCTGATGCCTATTACATTTACAATGACGCTGGTTACTGCATTATCAATGGCAGGTATTCCTCCATTTAACGGATTCCTGTCAAAAGAATTGTTCCTTGAAGCAATGTTTGAAATAAGCAATGCAAATTTCAGTGCTTTAGCTGACTGGAATGTACTGTTCCCGATTCTTGCAATCGTCGGCAGTATTTTCACATTCGTTTATTCTATTAAATTAATTCACGGTGTATTCTTCGGCAAGCGCACACATGATACGCCGAAAGAACCGCACGAAGCACCGAAGTTATTACTGGCTTCACCGATTATTTTATCGGCATTGGTTATTATTTTCGGACTGTTTCCAAACATTCTGTCAGGTTCTATTATCGATCCTGCAGCAATGGGCATACTCGGTACAGATACGGCATTGAATACTGAAATTTCACACTGGCACGGCTTTAATAACCCTGCATTGTGGGCTACGGTTGCTATAGTTGTTATCGGTACAGTGCTTTACTTATTCAGAAGCAGCTGGATGTTCATTTACGATTATCATAAAGAACAATTTACACTGAATCATTTATACGACCAGGGGCTTATTTACAGCCAGCTCGGTTCAGCTAAAGCGACCGACGGTATTATGAGCGGCTTCCTGAGAGATTACATGGTTTATATTTTCGGATTCTTCGTCGTCTTCGGTATAGTTACGACTTTCTATACAGGACTGCCGATTACATTCGATGATTTCGCTCAGGTCGGAATTCAGGACATGGCACTGGTACTTATCATTTTAGTGTCTCTGGCAATTATTATGATGACACGTTCACGCATGGTGTCGATTATCATGCTCGGTGCAATCGGGTTTTCAATGGCATTGTTCTTCGCGTTCTTCAGAGCGCCTGACCTTGCACTCACTCAGCTTGCGATTGAAACAGTAACGACAACATTATTCCTCGTTTGTTTCTATCATCTGCCGAAACGCTCGAAACATGAAGAAAGCATTAAATTTAAATTTACGAATTTTATCGTTTCTGTAGGTGTCGGAGCAATCGTTATCCTGTTCGGCCTGGCAGCATATTCAAACAGACTGTTTGATTCAATCAGCCAGTATCACATCGATAACGTTTACGACCTTGCGGCCGGCGGAAACATGGTAAACGTAATACTCGTTGACTTCCGTGGCTACGATACATTAATGGAAACACTGGTTTTCGGTATAGCCGGAATCGGAATTTATGCATTAATGAAAGCTAAAGTATCAAGAAAGGATGATGACAATGAAGAGCACGCTTAAGAGAGCTGGCTACAGCAAAGTACAGCGTCAGATGAATGATGTATTTATCCAGTTTACTTCTAAAGTGATATTTCTCATCATCCTGCTGTTCTCAGTAAACTTATTTATGGCTGGACACTACACACCGGGCGGCGGTTTCGTCGGCGGTCTGCTTGCTGCATCAGCCATCATACTTTTACTGATGGCTTACGACTATGAAACTGTAAAGAAAATGATTCCCGTGAACTTTCATTTAATGATTAGTCTCGGACTGGCATTAGCAATTGTAGTGCCGACCTTATTATTTTTCTTCGGTGTACCGTTCTTTACTCATCAGCACACATATGTAAACGTTCCTGTATTCGGGGAAGTTGCTCTCCATACAGCAGTAATTTTTGATGTCGGTGTATTCCTTACTGTTGCCGGCACATCATTGCTGATTGTTACATTGGTTGGGGGGACAGAAAAATAATGGAACTCATCACCATAATTTTATCAGGCATACTTATAGCCAGTGCCACTTATTTAATTCTGTCAAAGAGCGTTTTACGCATCATTATCGGTACTGGAATATTGTCTCATGGCGTTCACTTAATGATTCTGACTATGGGTCAGCTAAAACGAGGCAGTGTTCCGGTTCTGGACGATGCGGTCAGCACATATTCCGATCCGCTGCCGCAGGCTTTAATTCTGACTGCAATTGTAATCTCATTTGCACTGACTGCATTCAGTTTAGTACTGCTGCTCCGAAACTATAAAGAGCTTGGCACAGATAACACTGAAGATATGAAAGGAGTTCCACATGACGACTAACATATTAACTATGCTCCCAATCATTCTTCCGTTTGTAGCCGGTGTTATCATGCTGTTTATCGGAAAACGTCCGGTTCCTCACCGAATGGTGTCGGCTGTTGCCGGACTCCTAATGGTTGGTGTCGCTGCATTTAACGTCTATTACGTATACGTAAACGGTACGATGATTACATTTGTGAGTAACTGGTCAGCACCGTTCGGTATCAGTGTCGTTTACGACATGGTTGCCGCACTGCTTGTCCTGACTACATCGCTCGTAACGTTCTTCATCGTAATATACTCATTCCAGTCTATCGGCTATGAGAGAGAAAAATATTATTACTATCCAATGGTTATGTTTATGATCACGGGTATAAACGGAGCATTCACCACTGGAGATATTTTCAACATGTTCGTCTTCTTTGAAGTGTTTCTCTTAGCATCATACGTGTTAATTACACTCGGCAGCCGTAAAATACAGCTGCAGGAAGGGTTCAAATACCTCGTTGTTAACGTCGTATCATCTAACTTCTTCCTCGTTGGTCTGGCGTATCTGTATTCAGTTACAGGGTCATTGAACATGGCTGATATTCATATTAAGTTATCCAATTACGACGGAAACTTAGCAATTATGACAATCATTGCGGTCGTTCTCATTTTCGTCTTCGCGACGAAAGCCGGACTGTTCCCGCTCTACTTCTGGATGCCGGGTTCATATAAAGCACCGCCTATGCCGATAATTGCACTATTCGGTGCATTGCTGACTAAAGTCGGCGTGTATGCAATCGCCAGAACATTTTCACTGTTCTTTACAAACGATGCTGCATTTACGCATCAGGTACTGCTGCTGATGGCGCTCCTGACAATTGTTGCAGGGTGTATCGGTGCTCTTGCATACACGGATATGAAACAAATTATTATTTATAACATTATGATTGCAATCGGCGTTATTATCGTTGGATTCTCTATGATGGATTATGCCGGTACTGTAGGCGCAATGTATTACTTAATCCACGATATGATTATTAAAGCAGCACTGTTCCTGCTTATAGGTTTTATTATTTACCGGACAGGAAAAAACGATGCTGCTGATCTTGGCGGGTTAATTAAACAGCATCCTGTTGTCGGCTGGACATTCTTTATCGCCGGCCTTTCACTTGCAGGCGTACCGCCGTTCCCGGGCTTCTTTGGTAAATT
>CANRKV010000042.1 GCA_947631305.1 uncultured Jeotgalicoccus sp. | reverse complement strand
CTGCAGAAAGAATATTATAAATAAGAAAAAGGCTGTGGAATCTCTTGATATGCTCCCCCTAAAGTAGACACTTAAAAAAGTAAACTACTCTAGGGGGAGTTTTCTCTTGAAATCAAACATAAAGTATTCAACGAATGAATTGATTGAATACATAGAGTTATATTTAGATGGCACTTCGTTTCGAGCACTCCGTGAAGATTATGAGTTAGATTTAAACGAATCAACTTTCCGATTCTATCTAGATAAATACTTGAAGCATGGGACCACTGGATTACTGAGGCAACAAAAGAATCGCAACTATTCAGAAGTATTCAAACATCAAGTGGTTCAAGAATACTTCAATAGTAATTTGTCCTACAAAGGTCTCTCCGTTAAATACAATATTCCTGCACATGAGACGATACGGCGATGGGTGTTACGTTATACTGAAGGCAAAGAGAATCGAACGTATTCTCCAAAGTCGGAGGTCTTTCAAATGAAAAGTAGAAAAACGACATACGAAGAACGTGTTGAAATTGTGGAGCACGTCATCAATCATCAATTATCTTATACGAATGCCGCAGAAAAATTTAAGGTCAGCTACAATAATGTCTACTCATGGACGCGAAAGTATAAAGAGTTTGGACCGAAAGCACTTGAAGACAATCGGGGTAAGAAGAAGGCATCAGAAGTTCAGACGGGTGAAGAGCAGTTGAAAGCTGAGATTGAAGCACTCAGATTCCGAAATCAGTGGTTAGAGATGGAAGTTGAGACGCTAAAAAAGCAGGAAGAGTTGGAAAGAGAGCTGATCAAACAAGAATCCGCCAAAAAGCGTCGTACCAAACGATCGAAGCGTTAAAACATAAGTATCCGATTGTTCATCTGTGTCAAGTGTTGGAAATTTCCCGAGCGAGCTATTATAAATGGCTCAAGCGAAAACCGGCACAGTATGAAAGCCGAGATCAGTCATTGACGGCCATGTTGTTAGATACATATGAGGCGTTAGATGGGATTTATGGTTATCGTCGAATGACGATACACCTTAATCATTATAGACAGGCAAAGGTCAATCACAAACATGTGTATCGACTGATGAAAGTCATGAATTTGAAGTCAGTGATTCGTCGAAAGAAACGCAGATACAAGCCAGTAAAACCAGACTATATCGCTGCGAATATACTCAATCGTGAATTTCATGCGGCCAAACCCATGCAGAAACTGGTGACAGATATTACTGAATTCAGTACGACCGACGGACGCAAGGTGTATTTAAGTGCCGTGCTGGATCTCTGCACAAATAAAATCATTGCGCATCACATGGACCTGCACAGCGAACAATCTCTAGTGACTCAGACATTCAAACAAATAGAATCGCAGATAATTGAAGGTCAAACCATCATTCACACAGACCGTGGTGCCCAATACACTTCAAATGCGTTTCATCATTTTATTAAACATACCCAATCGCTTCATAGTATGTCGCGTCCTGGAAAGTGCATTGATAACGGACCAATTGAAAATGTTTGGGGCATTATTAAGTCTGAGAAGTATTACTTAAATTCTTACGACACCGTTGAAGGACTTATGCAAGATATTAATACGTACATCCAATTTTATAATACTCAGCGTGTCACTTTGAAAATGGGCTTAAAGATACCCTCATAAAAAAAGCACACAACATTTGTCGTGTGCTACCAAAATACTATTTTGTTTTTTAATCTGTCTACTTGACGGGGAGCAGTTCATCTTAAGATTTCACAGCCTTTTTATATTACATTATTTCTTTTTATCATATCTGAATTTGTAGTAGAAATAGTACAGCGCAGGTGTTGCAATCATCGACAGTAATGTCGAGAATGCAAGTCCGGCAATAACTGTGACTGCGAGCGGTTCGAACAGAACGTCACCGCTGAATGCAACAGGTATCAATGCAAGTATGCTCGTTACAGTTGTTAAAATAATAGGTTTGAATCTTGCGCGGCCGCTTTCGTAAATTGCAGTATAAATATCGTCTACACTGCCATCTTTTCTGCGGATTTCTATAAAGTCTATTAACACAATCGCGTTTCTGACGACGATACCGGTCAGTGAAACCATCCCCATTATACCGAGGAAGCTGATTGGGGTCTGAGTTACAAACAGACCGATAATACCTCCGCTTATCGCCAGGAAAATGCTGAATACTATAATCAGCGGCAATACGAGCGAGTTAAATTCAAATGCGATAACAAGATACACAAGAATCAGTATCACTGAGAATAAAATACCAATTTCGATAAAGAACTCGGTTTGATCGGATGATTCTCCGCCGACGATAACTTCCGTACTGCCGTCGAGGCTGTCACTGTAATCGCTGATTAACGATTCAATGCTATCTTCATCATCGGAATACACTTGAAGTTCAGCAGTTCTTTCGCCGTTCTGGTGCTGAATCAGAGGTGTATCTTCCGTTTCTGATACCGTTACAAAATCACTTAACGGATACATCTCCGGACGTCCGTCTTCGATATTCACAATATCGATATTATCGAGGTTATATTCATCAGCATATTTCAGGGACATCTCTGTACTGCTGCCGTCTTCAATAATTTCCTGAAGCGGAATACCTTCTGATATCATATTTAATTCATTTTTAACTTGTGATATTGAAATGCCGTTTTCTTCCAAGGCATCGTAATTAATGCTGTACTGCAATGTTTCTACAGAGCTGCCGATGCTTGAAGTAACGATTGCACCTTCATTTTCAAGCTGCTCAGTGAGTTCTGAAACTTTGGAACTTAGAGTGTCTAAGTCTTCTTCAAAAAATTCCACTGTAATTGGCGCGCTGGCCGGCGGCCCTTGAATAATCGTGTTCATAAATATTGAAGCATTCGGAAATGCTTCGCGTAACGGTGCTTCATATTCATCGATTGTTGCTGATGCACTCATTTGTTCTTTGTCTATATGAAGTGCAATTTGTGCTGTGTTTTCACCTGACTGGTCTAATGAAGCTCCGAATAAGTTCGGCAGACCTTCACCTGTAAAGATAGATGAACCTTCTACATGGTCCATGTCTTCCAATAGATGAGACAGGATTTCTTCTGTATCTTCATGTGTTTTCTGGATAGTCTGTCCTTCATCAAAAATTAAATCAATCGTTACTTCTGAACGATCGGCTTCAGGGAAAAACTCAAATGGTGTGAAGCGGACAAGACCGACTGACAGTAAAGTGACTATAAGTATTGCCAGGAACGACAGCAGCGGACGTCTTAATACTTTAGGCAATACTTTATCGGCGTATACTTTACTTCCCCATGTAAATACTTTTCCTAATATACCTGGATTTTCAGATACTTTTTTGTAAGGAATTACATGACGCACAGCCGGTATGAATGTCAGTGCAAGCACTGTCGAAACAATCATTGTAGATATTAGAATACTCGGCAGTGCTTTTATAAAGTCACCATTCGCACCGGATAATAACAGCAGCGGCGAGAATGTGAAGACGATAGCAGCTGTCGAAGCGATTACCGACGGCGCAACTTCTTTTACACCGTTATAAATCGCATCACCTTTACTGTCCCCCAGTGTGAATCTGCGTTCAATATTATCGTTAACGACAATCGAGTCATCGACGAGTATGCCGAGCGCGATAATTAACCCGATAACGGAAATCTGGTTTAAATCAACACCCATCCACGGTACCGGAATCAATCCGATAAAGATTGAGATAAGTACAGTGAGCATTACTGTAATTGAACCGAACAATGACAGCCCGATTGAAGTACCAATAATAACTGCGATTACTGCAATCAGCAGTGACGTATATAAACCGATAAATATATCTTCAACATTTTCTCTTTCCGATGAAATGTTATCTGCCGTCACGTTTTCCGGCATGCTGTCAAATCTGTCGTTAATAACGGACTCGACATTTTCAGATACCGACGGTACATCTTCTTCACTTGATAAGAACACTGTGAATGATATTGCGTCCTCACCATTGTACTGAACAATATCTTTGGGTGTGCTTTCAACTGACTCAATGCCCGCGACATCCAAGAGCGGCACTCTGTCCTCGCCGATACGTACTTCTTCAAGTGCTTCAAGAGCTGTGCCATCTTCAAATGATAACCGAATAATTTCGTCATCCTGAACATCCTGTCCCAGTACGACCGGGCTCAGAGATAAGTCTATTTCATTCATAATTTCATTGGGGTTCAGCTGTTCTTCTGATAAAGCATTCCAATCAAGCTGGATTTCGTATGCCGACTCTCTGTAACCTTTAATTGTTACACTGTCGACTCCGGCAAGCTGAATGACTTCCTGCTGCAGACTTTCAACGTCTCCTCTGACAGCTTCCAGGTCTTCAAAAGAATCGCTATGTATTTGATAACTTAAGAGCGGGAATGCATTTGTAATGGACTCAACTTCCGGCTGAGCTGCATTTTCCGGCAAGTCTCCGCTGATGCTTTGTACTAAATTATTAACATCATTAAGTACATTGTCAGGCGTGCTGCCGTCACTTAGAGAAAGTGTAATTACTGAAACGTTATCCTCGGAAACCGAAGATACATCCTCAATATTTTCGATGCTGAACATTTCTGTTTCAATAAGGTTTGTCACGTTTTCTTCAATGTCATCTTTGTTGGCACCGGGCCAGGCCGTGATGACATTAATCAGATTCACATCCGTCTCTGGAATTTCACGCTGATCGATAGTTAAAAAAGTATACACGCCGACAATCGACACTGTAAAAATTAAAACTATGAACAGCAGACTTCTTTTTAATAACATATCTGCGAGTTTTCTCATAGACATCCTCAATTCTGTTAGATACATATTTATATTCTTCTGCCATTATATAGTAAAGAAATGAAAGATATCTATTCCGGGTATAAAAAATACTCACCAATAAAATTGGCGAGCATTTTTTATCTTATTAACTGTCTCAGATGTTCAGGAAGCATAACCACTTCTGCCTGCATGTCTGCAGGACGAAACGTCTTATCTATGCATTCATTCATGTATTCAACGTGTCTTTCATCAAGATGGGTGTCATCAATTTTTTCGCCGTCTTCATCACTCTGGATACTGTACCAGTATAAGTATTCAACATCCATAAAGACTTCGCGGAAAATTGTTTCAACGTACATTTTTTCACCCTCAAGATTTAAAAGTACATCGTCCATATTGTCCCGCATGTATTCGATCCATTCATCGACCACTTCGCTTTTACCTTCTTTTACTTTGAACTTTGTCAGTTCAGCTCTCATATTATCCCTCCTGATATTCACAATTTAAATAACAGTCTTTAATACATTTTATATGAAAATTAACATGTATGCTATTTTATAAGGTTATTTTATTAAGAAAAGTATATATTTCATCTGATATAATAATTATAAATAATTAATTTTAGGAGAAAAAAATATATGATGGACAAATTAAAAAGAGAATGGCTGACGTCGCCGGGAACGAATATTATGGCGGGAATCGTCGTCGCACTGGCGCTTATTCCTGAAGCCATCGCCTTCTCGATTATTGCCGGTGTTGACCCGATGGTCGGGCTTTACGCATCGTTTCTTATCGCGGTAATTATTTCATTCGTCGGCGGAAGGCCGGCAATGATATCAGCAGCAACAGGTGCAGTTGCGCTGTTAGTCGTTCCGCTGGTCAGAGAATATGGCGTGGAATATTTATTCGCCGCAACGATACTGATGGGAATTATTCAAATTACCCTCGGGATTTTCAAAGTTGGAAAGTTACTGAAATTCATTCCGAACTCAGTAATGATCGGCTTCGTAAATGCTTTGGCAATAATGATTTTCATAGCGCAGCTGCAGCATATATTTGGAATTTCATTCGATACATATATATATGTAATTATAACAATTGCTATTTTATATGTGCTGCCGAGATTCTTCAAAAAAATACCGGCACCGTTAATCGCTTTAGTGGTGCTGACAGCATGCTACATCTTTTTTGGTGCAGAAGTCCGCACAGTTGGAGATTTAGGTGCAATTGAAAAATCATTGCCGAGCTTCATTATTCCTGACGTGCCGTATACACTCGAAACATTGAAAATTATTTTCCCTTACTCATTATCGATGGCGATTGTCGGTTTAGTGGAGAGTCTTTTAACAGCCCGCATTGTCGATAATGCGACCGATACGTACAGCAGTAAAAATAAAGAATCCCGCGGTCAGGGTATCGCAAACTTTGTGACCGGATTTTTCGGCGGCATGGGCGGCTGTGCGATGATCGGACAGTCGGTTATAAACGTCAGATCAGGAGCGACAACAAGACTGTCGACATTTACTGCAGGTGTATTCTTAATGCTGCTCATTATTCTTTTCGGAGATCTGGTTGTGCAAATACCAATGCCGATACTGGCGGGAATTATGGTAGTAGTGACAATCAGCACTTTCGACTGGAAAACGTTTAAGTATATGAAAAAAGCACCGCGTACAGATGTATTCGTTATGCTGATTACTGTTGCGATTATACTTGTTACTGATAACCTGGCAATTGGAGTTATTGCAGGTGTGTTCTTCAGCGCAATTTTCTTTGCAACGAAGATTTCGAAAGTGAAAGTTACAGAAGAGTTAATAAATAATAATTACGTCTTTTATTTTGAAGGACAGATTTTCTTCGCTTCAATTGATACGATGATAGACCAGCTTGAATTTAAACAATACGATAAAAATATCCTGCTCGACTTCTCGAAGGCACATCTCTGGGATGATTCCGCAGTGGATGCTATTGATACGATGGTGAGAAAGTTTGAAGACAAGGGTAATACAGTATATGTTGATCAATTAAATGCAGACAGCAGAAAAATTGTTAAAGAACTCAGTCAGCTGAATGAACAGCATTTAACATAAAATGAGGAGGCATTTGAATGTATAAATCAATACTGCTTGCAGCGGACGGCTCAGAAAACAGCTTCAGAGCTGCAGAAGAAACATTGAACTTTATCAATGAAGATACGAAGGTTACGATTTTGAATGTAATTCAAATAGAAAAATCGAAAGATGCTGTACTTCATGGTGAAAATACTGTTAAGCAGCAAAAAGATAAAATTGCCAAAATCATTAATTTATATGATATTAATAACGTCGAGTATAACGTTATTTTTGAAAGAGGACTGCCTGACGAAACAGTCGTAAAAGTCTCTAACAGCGGAGAATACAACATTATAGTGCTGGGCAATAGAGGATTAAACGCACTGCAGGGAATGATGATGGGCAGTGTCAGCCATAAAGTGGCAAAACGTGCGAATATACCGGTGATGATAGTTAAATAATTTTTTAAGGCGGGCGTATAATAGTGCCGCCTTTTTTTATTTAAAACCTTAAATTATCTGTAAATTGAAAGCCTTTACATTTAAGCCTGGAATTGGGTAGAATGATAGTATCAAACATAAACAAGGGGGAAATAAAATGGTATTTGAATTTCCGAATAAAGAAGGCGCCAAGTACAGAATTAAGTCTCAGTACGAAAACTACATCGGCGGTGAATGGGTGGCACCTGCAGATGGAGAGTACTTTGAGAACGAATCACCGGTAACAGGTGAAGTCGTGTCAAAAGTACCGCGTTCGAAACAGGCAGATGTAGATAAAGCAGTTGCTGCTGCACAGGAAGCACAAAAATCATGGGCAGTAACATCTGTAACAGAGCGAAGCAATATTCTCTTAAAGATTGCTGATCGTGTAGAAGAGCATCTTGAAGAGCTTGCTGTACTTGAAACGTTTGAGAATGGTAAAGCCGTACGTGAAACGCTGAATGCCGACTTACCGCTCGTCGTCGATCACTTCAGATACTTTGCAGGTGTTATCCGCGGACAGGAAGGCGGAATTTCTCAAATAGATAATGATACTGTAGCGTATCACTATCATGAGCCGCTTGGTGTGGTCGGACAGATTATTCCATGGAACTTCCCATTACTTATGGCGACGTGGAAAATTGCCCCTGCACTGGCAGCCGGCAACTCAATTGTCTTAAAACCTGCCGAGCAGACACCGACAACGATTCTTCATCTGGCGGAACTCATTGGAGACCTGCTGCCAAAAGGTGTATTCAACATCGTGAACGGCTTCGGTTCAGAAGCAGGACAGTCACTGGCGACGCATACAGGCATTAACAAAATCGCCTTTACTGGTGAAACAACTACCGGCCGTATCATTATGCAGAACGCGAGTCAGAACCTGATTCCTGTAACGCTGGAACTGGGCGGTAAATCACCAAACATTTTCGCAAAAGATGTAATGGATGCGGATGATGACTATTTAGACAAAGCAATTGAAGGGCTTGTAATGTTCGCACTGAATCAGGGTGAAGTATGTACATGTCCGTCACGTGCGCTTGTACACGAAGATATCTTTGATGAATTTATGGAACGGGTGATTAAGCGTGTGGAACAGATTAAAGTAGGCAACCCGTTAGATCCGGATACGATGATGGGTGCGCAGACATCAAATGAACAGCAGGAAAAAATTGCATCGTACCTTGATATTGGTAAAAAAGAAGGCGCTGAATTACTTACAGGCGGAAATATAAAATCAGTCGACGGCGATATTAAAAATGGTTACTATGTCGAACCGACGATTTTTAAAGGTCACAATAAGATGCGTATCTTCCAGGAAGAAATTTTTGGACCGGTATTAGCAGTAGCGACATACAAAGATGATGACGAAGCAATCGAAATCGCAAATGATACACTGTACGGACTTGGTGCGGGAGTATGGACGCGCAGTCAGAACAGAGCATACCGATTAGGACGTGCAATTCAGGCGGGCCGTGTATGGGTAAACACTTATCACGACTACCCTGCTCACGCAGCATTTGGCGGTTACAAAATGAGTGGTATTGGCCGGGAAAACCATAAGATGATGCTGGCACATTATCAGCAGACTAAAAACCTGCTGGTCAGCTACAGCGAAACGCCGAAAGGATTCTTCTAATTGGCAGTACTTGAACAAGTCTATGCGACTGATCAGGCCAGATCACTTATTAATGAATTAAAAGAAGAACATGGAAACTTAATTTTTCATCAATCAGGGGGATGCTGTGACGGCTCTAGTCCGATGTGTCTGAAAGAAGGCATGATGATTATTGGAGACGTCGATGTACAGCTCGGTGAAATTGAAGGCGTACCATTTTATATGAACCATAAGCAATATGAATATTGGAAACATACGCAGATTACGGTCGATGTCGTCAAAGGCATCGGCGGTATGTTCAGTGTCGAGGGGCCGAGAGGCGTCAGATTTCATATTCGGAGCGAACCGATAGAATAATGAGAAGACCGGACACTTGGGTGCCCGGTTTTCTTCTTGTTTTATATAAATGTAAATACATTGCCAAACAAACCTGAGAGTATAAAGCCGGCAATTAATCCCAGTAGAAATATCAGTCCCCATTTAGCCCATTTCACAAAAAAACAGCTCCCTTATATTACTTTGTTATTCATATACCCTTCGTCTTTAAAACATATACCGTTAATTTTGGAATCAATACTTAGCTTTTTCAGCTGCTTCATCTTATAATATTACATTGTGTTTTACAGTAATTAAAAATCAGCAGGTGAAGAAATGAAAAGCTCGAAAAATGATTTTACTACCGGTCCTATATTAAAGCCGCTGATTATATTTTCAGCGCCGATAATGCTGGCAAATCTGCTGCAGACTTCGTTTCAAATTGTCGACAGTCTCTGGGTCGGAAATATACTTGGTGCAGAAGCACTCGGTGCCGTCGCCATTGCAACGACAATACTGGTTACTATATTGTCTTTCATACTCGGACTGAACAATGCGGCACTGACAATTCTATCTCAGCAGCATGGACGAAAAGACGATGAAGGGCTGAAGCGCTATTTAAATGCTTTTATCGTTATTATGACGTTAATGTCTGTTGTTTTTGCGGTGATCGGCTACATATTCGCAGAGAGTCTGCTCGGAATTATCGGTACGCCGGATGCTATCTTGGATATGGCAGCATCATATCTTCAAATCAGCCTTCTCGGGATGTTTTTCTTATTTGGCTATAACTTTATCAATACTGTGTTCAGAGCGCTTGGTGACAGCAGGACGCCGCTTAGAATCGTCTTCATCGCCGTAATACTGAATGCTGTTCTGTCTCCGCTGCTGCTGCTTGTATTTGATCTCGGGATACAGGGTGCAGCTCTCGCTACAGTCGGTTCACAGGCAATTGCATTTCTGTACAGCGTTTATCTCGCGGTAAAACGCAACATGGTGCCGTTTAAAATGCCTTCGATACCGGCACGTTATGAAGTCGGATTGATTTTAAAACTGGGTATTCCGGCGGGACTGCAAATGGGAGTAATTCACGCGGGAATTGCAGCGATACTGAGTGTTGT
>CANRKV010000041.1 GCA_947631305.1 uncultured Jeotgalicoccus sp. | reverse complement strand
ACGGATTCCGTCACTTTATAAATACCGACCGGGCCGTTAAGCATATCAAAACTGAATGTGCCTGCGAAAATCGTGCCAATCATATTAACAACGAGTTCAAATATTAATGACATGCTGGAGACAGTTTCCTCGACTCCCCACCAGATTGGTGCAATGATTCCGTCTTCAAATGCTCTGCCGACACCGATAATCAGACGCTGCTGTTCCGTGCCGTCTGGAAGTTCAGTTGTTTCGACAGCCGGTGCAAACGTTTCTGTGCGGGTGTCTCCGCCTGAGTCAATGACAAGTTCCTGCGGATTGCCTTCACCTTCCTGGATCAGCTGTGTCATATGCGCCCAGCTGTCGACTGATGTGCCGTCGATTGACTGGATGCGGTCCCCTTCTTCAAGGTTAATATCCGCCGCAGGTGTATCTTCCACAACTGTACCGACAATCGGCTCATCCATCGGTTTACCCTGAATGTAGAACAGAATTGTAAACAGTACGAATGCGAGCAGGAAGTTGAATAAGGGTCCTGCAAACAGCGTTAAGAAACGCTGCCAGACACTTTTCGTTTCAAATCTTCCTGACAGCGGAGCGATACGCTCAAGCTCCGAGTTTTCTACAAAGTAGCACTCGTCGCTGAAGTAATATGTCACTTCGCTGTTATCGTTCAGTTTTAAGCCTTTGACATACATCTGTTCTGAAATGTCGCTTTCAACAACTTCGATTTCTTCGACGTGCTGGAAATTGTGTTTATCATCTAACAGTATATGCGTAATTTCATCGTTCTGGTTTAATTTAATATTGATACGCATGCCGGCATTCAGCGGATTGACTTCCATATCTTTTGACGCCATCCGCACGTAGCCGCCGATAGGCAGAAGACGTACCGTATACTGTGTATCATTGTATTTATATGAAAAGATTTTCGGTCCCATACCGATGGCAAACTCGGGACACATAATGCCTGCGCGTTTTGCGAAGAACATATGGCCGAATTCATGCACGGTAACAAGCAGACCGAAAACGACTATAAATGCTAAAATTCCTGTCACTTACTTCACCTCATATTTGATTTATAGCGCGCGTCAAGGCTAAGTATCGTTTCGAGATCCGGATTTTGAATATTCTCGTGCTGCAGCATGCGGGATTCAACGATTTCTTCAATTTCCAAAAATGAAATTCTGCCCTGTAAAAATTCACCGACTGCATATTCGTTTGCAGCGTTCATTACTGTAGACAGCGTACCGCCTGCTTCCAGCGCATCATAAGCGAATTTTAACATTTTAAAGCGGTCAAAATCCATTGGTTTGAAGTTTAGCTGCGATAATTCACTAAGAGACAGCGGGTTATTTTTATGTAACCTTTCCGGATGAGTAAATGCATATTGAATGGCAGTTCTCATATCGGAGTTGCCAAGCTGTGCCATAATACTGTTGTCGATAAATTCCACCATCGAATGAATGATGCTTTCTTTATGCAGCAGCGTTTTAATCTGGCCAATTTCGACATCGAATAAATGCTTCGCTTCAATGACTTCAAAGCCTTTGTTCATCATCGTTGCAGAATCAATGGTAATCTTTTGTCCCATCGACCAGTTCGGGTGGTTTAGCGCATCTTTCAACGTGACATTGCCGAGGTCGGCACGCGTCAGATCTCTGAATGAACCGCCGCTTGCCGTAATAATAATATTGCTGATTTCTTTTTCGTTTTCACCTTTTAAGCATTGGAACAAAGCCGAATGCTCTGAATCGACAGGAATAATCTGCACATTTTTCGCGCGTGCACGTTCCATCACAATATCGCCTGCTGCAACTAATGTTTCCTTGTTCGCAAGCGCAATATCAATACCTGAGTCTATTGCAGCAAGTGTTGGTTTTAAACCGACACTGCCGAGAATTGCTGTTAAAAGCAAACTGCTGTCAAATGTCGCAACATCGATAAGACCTTCGTCTCCCGATGTAAATTCAATGTGCGGATACTGGGCTTTCAGCCCGCTGACGGCATTCCCGTCCTGTACTGAAACGAGCGCCGGTTTAAAGTCAGCTAAAATCTCATGCAGTTTAGAAAGGTTCCGTCCGGCTGAAATTGCACCGAGTTTAAAGTGTTCCGGATTATTTTTAATGACGTCAAGCGCCTGGGTTCCGATAGAACCCGTGACACCGAGTATAGAAATGGTTTTTATCATAGAATTCACCTGTTATTATGAAATAATCGGTAAGATGTTCATCAGGGGCAGTACGAAGATGAAACTGTCAAAGCGGTCTAAAATACCGCCGTGTCCCGGTAAAAATGTGCCTGAATCTTTCACGTCAAAGTGACGTTTTAGTGCGGATTCCACGAGGTCCCCCATCTGCCCGAATATACTGAGAACAATCGTAAACGGAATTAAGAGCCACAGCGAGCCTTCCATCACACCCGTCATAACGAAAACAACCGGTATAATGACCGATACAAGCGTTCCGCCGAGTGAGCCTTCAATCGTTTTGTTCGGACTGATCTGCGGCCACAGTTTACGTTTGCCGAATGATTTACCGAACAAGTAGGCACCCGTATCTGTAAGCCAGACAATCAGGAGTGCATATAAAATATAAATAAGCCCGGATTCGCGTGTTTCAAAAAAGTACATAAAACCGATGCCGATATATGCCACTGCCATTACGCAAAAACTCATATCGACAAAATTAAATCTGTTTTTCGAGACAACTGTCGTCGACAGCATAATAAGTGCAAGTGCAACGATAATCTCCAGCTGGAATTCAGCGATGGCCGGCGAATAGGAATCCTGCGGTATTAACACCATGCCGAGGGCAATTAAAGATAGAATACCCGGCAGTGAAAATATATGGATACGGTTCATCTTTAAAATTTCGTAAAGGCCCGTAATTGCCATGAGGTAGACTAATATTAACAGCGGCCATGAGCCGATTACTACAATCGGCAAAAATAACAGCAGTGCAATGACTGCAGTTATCGTTCTAGTCTTCATCTATTACATCCTCCTCATTTAAGCCTCCAAAACGCCGTTCTCTCTTTTGATACTGAGCGATTAAATCATCCAGTTCATCAGTTTTGAATTCCGGCCACAGCGTATTTGAAAAGAATAATTCGCTGTAGGATGCCTGCCATAATAAGAAATTGCTCAGCCGGTATTCACCTGAAGTTCTAATAATCATTTCAGGGTCCGGCATATCTTTAGTCATTAAATAATCATCGAATGTTTTGCTGTCGAGTGAGTCAGTATCAAGTGTTCCCGCCTGAACGTCAGCAATCATCTCTTTGACCGCGCCAATCAGTTCGTCACGTCCGCCGTAGTTCAGTGCAAAAACGAGTGTCAGACCGGTATTTCCGGCAGTTTTATCGATTGCTGTCTGAACTGCTTTACGCGTATGCTTCGGCAGCGCTTCGAAGTCACCGATTGTTTTAACAATAACGTTTTTTTCAATCAGTTCCGGTAAAAACGTACCGAGAAAATCGGTCGGCAGTTTAAGTAAATAGTTTACTTCACTTTTTGGACGGGACCAGTTTTCTGTTGAAAACGCATAGAGCGTTAAATATTTAAGTTTTATATCTGCAGCATGTCTCACGATACGCTTTACATTCTGCATGCCTTCATAATGGCCTTTTATGCGCGGCATGCTGCGCATCTTCGCATATCTGCCGTTGCCATCCATAATAATCGCAATGTGTTCCGGTATAGGTCTCTCAGTCAGAGATTTGTTTTTAGTCGCTTTAAACATGACGATCCTCCGTGCCAAATATGTATCTGTAATTAATTTTAATATACTTCTTCAATTATTTTATTTTAACATAGTTATACAATAAAAAAACAGGTAAGTCCCCTTACCTGTTTTTAGGATTAAACGTCCAGAATGTCTTTTTCTTTAGCATCGCACATTGCATCGATTTCAACGATGTGTTTATCTGTTAATTTCTGAACCTTTTCAGTCAGACTTCTAAGTTCGTCTTCTGAGATATTTCCTTCTTTTTCTGAAGCTTTCAGCTCGTCATTTGAATCGCGGCGCACGTTACGGATTGCAACTTTAGCGTTTTCGCCTTCTCTGCGGGCATCTTTAACGAATTCTTTACGTCGTTCTTCAGTAAGCTGAGGTATAGAAATACGAATCAGCGTACCGTCACTCGTCGGATTAACGCCGAGATCAGCCATTTGAATTGCTTTCAATACGCTGTCAACTGAACTCTTATCGTATGGTGTAACTACAAGCATACGCGCTTCAGGAATACTGATGCTTGCCAGCTGATTAAGCGGCGTTGGTGCACCGTAATATTCAACATTTACACGGTCAAGCATACTTGAGTTTGCAGCACCCGTACGGATTGATGCAAGTTCTCTCGCAAGACTGTCAATTGACTTCTTCATTTTGTCTTCGGATGTTTTCAAAACGGATTCACTCATATTAATATCTTCTCCTATTGCTTTGTAATTTTCGTACCGATTGTTTCTCCTGCAACGGCACGCTTAATATTACCTTCTTCTGTAATCGAAAATACCACAAGCGGGATGTCGTTGTCCATACAGAACGATGATGCTGTCGCATCCATTACCTGAAGATTTTCCTGTAACATTTCAATGTAAGTCAGTTTGTCGTACTTAACAGCTGACGGATCGAGCTTCGGATCTGCAGAATAAACACCGTCTACGTTGTTTTTACCCATAAGGATAACATCTGCTTCAATTTCCGCTGCACGGAGTGCTGCTGTCGTATCTGTTGAGAAGTACGGGTTGCCGATACCGGCTGCAAAAATAACGACGCGTCCTTTTTCAAGGTGACGTATTGCACGTCTTCTTATATAAGGTTCAGCGACCTGTTTCATTTCGATTGAAGTCAGCACTCTTGTCTCATGACCGAGCTGCTCTAAACTATCCTGCAGTGCAAGGGAGTTCATTACTGTTGCAAGCATTCCCATGTAATCCGCTGTACCGCGGTCCATACCGAGATCGCTGCCTATTTTACCGCGCCAGATATTGCCGCCGCCGACGATAATCGCCATTTCAACGCCTAATTTCTGAGCTTCTGAAACCTGTGATGCGATATTTTTAATGACAACGGGATTAATTCCGAAACCATCGTCGCCAGCAAGTGCTTCCCCGCTGAGCTTTAACACGATTCGTGTAAATTTAGAAGATTCAGCCATGTTTTTCAATCCTTTTCATTGAATTTATTACTTAGAAAAAAAGACACCGAAGTGTCTTTTTAATAAAATTATTTTTTAACTTGTCCGAGTACTTCGTCAGCGAAGTTTTCTTCGCGTTTTTCGATACCTTCACCAAGTTCATAACGAACGAATGAACGGATAGATGCATTTTTAGATTCTAAGTACTGCTGAACAGTCTGATCAGAATCTTTAACAAATGGCTGATCTACGATGCAGATTTCTTCTAAATACTTACGAACTCTTCCTTCAACCATCTTGTCGACGATTTTTTCAGGTTTACCTTCGTTTAATGCCTGCTGACGCAGTACTTCACGTTCGTGATCAAGTTCTGCCTGATCAACCTGGTCGCGTGAAACGTATTTAGGGTTTAATGCTGCAGCGTGCATAGCAACATCTTTTGCGATAGCTTCGTCAGTTGTACCTTCTACTACTGTTAACACACCGATACGTCCGCCCATGTGCATGTACTGGCCGAATGAGTCGTTATCAGTTTTAGTTTCAACTGCAAAACGTCTGATGTTTAATTTCTCTCCGATTGTTGCAACTGCGTTGTTCATGATCGCAGTAACAGTTTCACCGTCAAGTTCAGAGTTATATAAAGCTTCTACATCTGCAGGTTTAGTTGCAAGGATATGTGAAGCAATTTTCTTAACAAGTTCCTGGAAAGATTCGTTACGTGCTACGAAGTCTGTCTCAGCGTTGATTTCAACGATTACTGCTTCGTTTCCTTCTGCAGTAATGTAAACAGCACCTTCTGCAGCAATGCGGTCAGCTTTTTTAGCTGCTTTCGCAATACCGTTTTCACGGAGGTAGTCGATTGCTTTATCGATATCTCCATCAGTTTCTACAAGCGCTTTTTTACAATCCATCATACCTGCGCCAGTTTTTTCACGTAGTTCTTTAACTAATTTTGCTGAAATAGCCATTATTCAGTCCTCCATATAATTGTTGTAAAAAAGGTGATAAGTATTACGCTTATCACCAAGATTCTCAATTAATTATTGTGCTTTTTCTTCTTTAGTCTCAGCTGAAGCATCTTCTTCTTTTAAGTCGATATTTTGTTCTGCTGCTACTTCTGCGTCAGAAACACCACGTTGACCTTCTAAAACAGCGTCTGCCATTTTGCTTGTCATAAGTCTAACCGCGCGGATAGCGTCGTCGTTAGCCGGGATTACGTAGTCGATTTCGTCCGGGTCACAGTTAGTGTCGACCATTGCAACGATAGGAATTCCTAATTTTTTAGCTTCTGCAATCGCGTTGCGTTCTTTGCGTGGGTCAACGATGAAAATAGCGCTAGGCATTTTCTTCATGTTGCGGATACCGCCAAGGAACTTGTTTAAGCGTGCATATTCTTTACGTAATTCAACAACTTCTTTTTTAGGAAGTACGTCGAAAGTACCGTTTTCTTCCATTCTTTCGATTTCAGAAATTCTCTTAATACGTTTGTTGATAGTTTGGTAGTTAGTTAAGAGTCCACCTAACCAGCGTTGGTTGATGTAAAGCTGACCAGCACGTTCCGCTTCTTCTTTGATAGCGTCCTGAGCTTGTTTTTTAGTACCGACAAAAAGAACTTGTCCGCCTTCTTCAGAAACTGACTTAACGAAGTCGTAAGCTTCTGCAACTTTCTTAACTGTTTTCTGTAAGTCGATAATGTAGATGCCGTTACGTTCCGTAAAGATATATCTGCTCATCTTAGGGTTCCAGCGGCGTGTCTGGTGTCCGAAATGTACACCTGCTTCAAGCAATTGTTTCATAGTAATTACTGCCATGATTTGTTTCCTCCTAATGGTTTATACCTCCAGCATCGTGCTGAATAACCACCTGTTTAAAGGCACCGGTTAATCCCTTACTCTGCTGTGTGTATTTGGTCTTTTGACCGATTAATACTATATCATATATATTCTCTCTCTGCAACCTTAGTTGTCTTTGCGAAGCTCGGGCAGGAAGTCTTCTTTTTTAACTTTGATAAACGTCCCTTTCATTCCTAATGAGCGTGATTCGATTACGCCTGCACTTTCAAGTTTGCGGAGTGCGTTAACGATAACTGAGCGCGTAATGCCGACACGGTCTGCTACTTTAGAAGCAACAAGAAGTCCTTCGTCTGCATTAAGCTCATCAAAAATGTGCTCGATTGCTTCGCGTTCAGAATATGATAATGAACGGATTGCCATAGAAATGCTCGCTTTATCGCGTGCTTTCTGTTCAACTTCTTCATTTTTCTCACGCAGAATTTCCATACCGACAACTGTACCGGCATATTCAGCAAGCACTAAGTCGTCTTCTGAGAATTCATTTTCTCTGCGTCCGAGTACTAATGTACCTAAACGGTTGCCTCCGCCGTAAATCGGCACGATGCATGTTTCAGAATCCTGGTACGGGTCTTCCGACGGGAAGATCGTTAAGTCATCTTCAAATTCGATGTTTTCACGAGTTTCAGTAATACGCATAATCTGGTTAACGTAATACTCAGGGAACTGTCTGTTATCAAGCATATCGACAATACGTTCGTTTTCGATAGTCTGTACAACACCGATTCCGAGTAACTTACCTCTTTTAGATACGATAAATGTATTACATTCTAAAATACGGCTTAATTTGTCCGCTACTTCTTCGAAATCTACTTTAATGTTTGAACTGCCTTGAATTAAATTGTTAATCTCACGTGTTTTCTGCAATAAACTTGCCATGATATTTCACTCCTGTTATTTTATAAAATAAATTCACTTAAATCTTTATCTGTAGAAATATGTTTCAGTTTTGAATCGACGTACTGCTTCGTAATCTCAACGTGTGCACCCTGCATATTGCTCGCTTCAAACAGCAGCTCTTCGAGCAGTGTTTCTAATATCGTATGGAGCCTTCTGGCCCCGATATCATCTGTCGATGAGTTTACTTTGTAGGCAATCTCGGCAAGTGCTCTGATTGCTTCATCTGTAAATGATACCGCTACGTCTTCTGTTTTCAGCAATGCTTCGTACTGCTGCAGCAGCGAATTCTTCGGTTCTTTTAAAATACGTTCGAAATCATCCGTCGTCAGTTTGTCCAGTTCAACGCGGAGCGGGAAACGCCCCTGCAGTTCAGGAATTAAGTCGCTCGGTTTGGCAACGTGGAATGCACCTGCTCCGATAAATAAAATATAATCCGTTTTAATCGAACCGTATTTAGTCTGGACCGTTGAACCTTCAACGATTGGTAAAATATCGCGCTGCACGCCTTCCCGGGAAACGTCACCTGAGTTCTGGCTGCTTTTAGCAATCTTATCGATTTCGTCGATAAAGATAATCCCTGTTGTTTCTGCCAGCTCAATTGCCTCGTCATTTACATTATCAAGGTCGATCAGCTTTTCAGCCTCTTCATCGATTAAATACTGACGCGCTTTTTTCACTGTCATCGTACGTTTGTTTTTCTTCTTCGGCATTAAGTTTTGCAGCATGTCGCCCATGCCGTTGTTATCCATACCCGGCATCATCATGCCCAGCTGGTTTGAACTTTCCGCCACTTCGATCGTTACTTTTTCATCTTCAAGCTTGCCGGCAAGCAGCTGACTTTTTATATCGCGGCGTTTCAGCCTGATTGAATCATCTATTTCTTCCAGCTCTTCTTCTTCATTCTGCTGGTTCATCAGCATTTCAAACGGGTTATTGCCCGCCGGTTTTTGTTTCTTTCGTCCGGGTGCAATTAAACCTGTCAGACGTTCATTTGCTAAATCCACAGCGTCATCAGCGACTTCATTTTTCTTAGCCTCTTTAACCATGCGGACGGCACTGTCGACCAGGTCTCTGACCATGGATTCAACATCGCGGCCGACGTAGCCGACTTCCGTATACTTAGTCGCTTCGACTTTCGTGTACGGACTGCCTGTAATTTTAGCAATGCGTCTTGCGATTTCTGTTTTCCCGACACCGGTCGGTCCAATCATCAGAATGTTTTTAGGAATGACTTCCTCTTTCAATTCATCGTCAAGCAGCATTCTTCTGTAGCGGTTGCGCATGGCAATCGCGACTTTTCGTTTTGCTTCATCCTGCCCGATAATACTTTCATCGAGGCGGGCTGTAATTTCTCTTGGAGAAAGATTGGTGTTTGACATTTATCTCACTCTTCCTTTAATCGATTGTTTCTACTATTATATTGTCGTTAGTAAATACGCAGATTTCACTTGCAAGAGTCAGGCTGTCGCGCGCAATCATTTCAGCACTTAAATCAGCACCGTGTTTTTTCAGAGCGCGTCCTGCTGCGAGCGCGTAGTTGCCGCCGGAACCAATTGCCAGGATGCCGTCATCCGGTTCAATCACTTCACCTGTACCGGATACGAGCAGCAAATCGTTTTTGTCCATGACGATCAGCATCGCTTCCAGCTGGCGGAGCATTTTATCACCGCGCCATTCTTTAGCCAGTTCAACTGCAGCACGCTGCAGATTGCCATTGTACTCATGCAGATTCGCTTCAAATTTTTCAAACAGTGTAAAGGCATCTGCCACACTGCCTGCAAAACCTGCTACGACCTGGTCGTTAAATAAACGGCGGACTTTTCTCGCTGTATGTTTCATTACGACCTGATTACCGAGTGTAACCTGGCCGTCACCTGCAATCGCCATTTTGCCATGATGCTTAATCGCGAATATCGTCGTCATCAATGTCACCTCTTCTTATTACTCGGGTGTGCATTTAAATAAGTCTTTTTAAGCTGATCAGTCGTCACATGCGTATACCGCTGTGTCGTTGATAAAGACTCATGGCCGAGCAAATCCTGCACTGCCCGTAAATCTGCTCCGTTGTTCAGTAAATGAGTTGCAAACGTATGCCGGAAAGTATGCGGATGAATGTCCAGATGGAGCGCGCTCCGCTTCACCGTCATATCGATAATATGGCGGAGTCCGCGAACTGTGAGCGGCCCTCCTCTGTGATTTACCCACATTGCATCATTCTTAAGTATCTCTTCGCTGTATGTTTCTGCATAACTTTCCAAAGCACGTGCTGCGCGGTCGTGAAACGGCACGACCCGCCATTTGCGTCCTTTCCCGAGCACCCGGACAACCTGCACTGTGAAATCAATGTCCTTCGGCCTTAACCCGATCAGTTCACTCGCCCGCATACCGGTTGCATAAAGCAGTTCCAGTATCGCGAGGTCACGCTCATACATTTTATGATTCTGATCCAGACTCTCAAATAACGCTTCGATTTCGTTCTCGTACATAAAATCCGGGAGCACTTCTTCCTTTTTCGGAA
>CANRKV010000040.1 GCA_947631305.1 uncultured Jeotgalicoccus sp. | reverse complement strand
AGCCGGATCTTACTGGAACTTGCTGATGCTATCGATGAACTGAAGACAGTTTGCCAATACTGCAATAAAAAAGCGACGCTTAATATGAGACTGCGTAACGGCGTTCCGATTAATGTCGGAGAATCTATTCAGATCGGCGACGAGGAATATGTTCCCGTATGCCGCAAATGCTATAAAGAACGGCTGGAACTGGTATAGTAGACTTATATATAACAACTGACACAGGAATCTCTTACGGTTTCTGTGTTTTTTAGAACCTGAATGTTTCCCGTGAAACTAATTTTTTTACAAGGAGGATATTTATGAAGGTTACCAGTAATATTTTTAAAAATACTTCTTTTGAAAATCCGCTTTTTAACAGCTTCTCTGCTGCTGCACTGAGTGAAATTTTAACTTTCCACAAAACAGTACCCGGATATAAAGAAACACCGCTTTATAGTTTAAATGACTTCAGCAGCAGTACAGGCATTGACAAAGTTTATGTTAAAGACGAATCACATCGTTTTGGTTTAAATGCATTTAAAGGACTGGGCGGTATTTATGCTGCTGCAGCGTATTTAAAAGAACGTCACAGCATTGAATTTTCTACTTTCGAAGAGCTGCTTAATCAGCTGCATGACAAAGCACCCGAAACTTTCGTAACCGCGACTGACGGGAATCACGGTAAGGGAATTGCATGGGCTGCACAACTGCTTAATCAGCGGTCACTTGTTTTCATGCCTAAAAATACGAGCAGCTCCCGCGTTGAAGCAATTGAAGAATTAGGCGGGGAAGTCACTGTTACCGATTTGAATTACGATGATACCGTCCGTTATGCAAGCAATATAGCGTATGAAAATAACTGGCCGGTTATGCAGGATACTTCATGGGACGGTTATGAAAATATACCGCTTAAAATTATGCAGGGTTATTCAGCGATTATTTCAGAAATCAACGCTCAGCTTAAAGATGACTTTAATGAACTGACTCACGTTTTTCTGCAGGCAGGTGTTGGCTCATTCGCCGGCTCCATAGCCGCATCACTAATTCAGTCTATGGATAATACCGATATTAAAATAGTTATCGTCGAACCGGATAAAGCAGCATGCTTATATAAATCTGCAGTACATGAGAGTGGTAATCCGCAGACTGTCGATGGAAATCTTGAAACGATGATGGCAGGATTATCATGCGGGGAACCGAGCACACAAGGCTGGAGTATTTTAAAAGATACTGCAGAAGCTTTTATACATTGCAGTGATGATATCAGTGCGAAAGGCATGAGAATACTTGGTCGTCCGACTGGCAACGATATGAAAATTATTTCTGGGGAATCCGGCAGTGTGACAACCGGGGCTTTGCATGAAATCATGACAAACAGTGAATTAAAAACTATGAAAGAACAACTTAAATTAAATGAAACATCACGTGTTCTGCTGATAAATACCGAGGGAGATACAGACCCGGAAAATTACCAAAGAGTAATGAACGATTATAATGCAACAAATTAAAAGGAACGCTATTCGTTACTTTTAAAACCACTTAATAACAAACATAAAACAAGGAGTAACGCATGGCGTTATTCCTTGTTTTTCAGTATTAAGAACGCTATTATAACGCACTATCTTTCAGTTAATGTTATCTCCGGCATATATCTCAAATTCACAATATCACCGTCTTCAAATGACATCGTAAATTCAGTCATCCCGCCATATTCTGCGCTGCCCAGTGTATGTCGCGATTTATTATATTCAGGATGTGCCGACACTTCGAGTGAACCTGTTTCTTCAGTTTCAGGCAGACTGACATCGTATACACCTGCAGGGAAATCTTCACCGGCTACCCACTGACCAGGGAAAATAGTTTCCACGGACACCGTTTCATACGGAGTAAAATTCACGTTCTCAAAATTGGTTATCTCAACTGAATATCCTTCGTCAAGAAATCCAACAATTTTAGTTGCCTGACCTTCACGACTGTCTGACTCTCCTGCTAAAGTTTCACTGAATCCGCCACGATTTTCTTCGTTCTTAACATATATATTTCCGTAGCCTGAATCTGCTGTAATGACATAGCGGCCAGGCTCAATATCTTTACCGACTTCATGCACACCTTCATCGACTGTAACCGCCTCGCCTTGATTCATTAAGTGACTGTAGTCCAGATTTTCAATTTCTTCAGTGTCACCAGCAGTATCAGTGCCTGTTTCGGTATCACTTTCGGTGTTTGTTTCAGTTTCTTCATTTTCAGGATCAGTAATTTCTTCACTTGTGTTCGTGCTGTCTGAACCCAGCCAGCCGTTAATTTCATCAGCAAGCTCATTAAAAGGGTCACTGCACGCGCTCAATATAAAAGAACTAAAAAATAATACGGATAATAATTTAAGCTTTCTCATTCTCATTCACTCCATTCACAATTTCGTAACATTTTCTTAAGTATAAAATTTAAGAGCATGAATAGCAAACTGATATATTTTGTAACTAATTACTTTTTTCTTTGTTATACTGTGAGAAATTACATTGGAGGCGGTCTTATGATTAAACCCGGGAAATTACAACGCGGTGATACGGTTGCTCTCGTATCATTATCGAGCGGACTCGCAGGTGAAGAAGAAATACGATGGAGAACTGAACAGGGAATCAAACGGCTGGAGAGTGTTTTCGGCTTAAAAGTGAAAGTAATGGCCCATGCTTTGAAAGGTCTTGATTATGTTTATAACCACCCTGAGAAAAGAGCAGAGGATTTAAATAACTCTTTACGGGATGATTCTGTTAAGGCAATTATCTGTGCAATCGGCGGCAATGAAACAGTTCGTATACTGCCGTTTGTAGACACTGCTGCACTTAAAAATAACCCGAAGATATTCACAGGCTATTCCGATACGACAACGAATCATTTATTCTTTTACAAATACGGCATATCGACCAGCTACGGCCCTGCTCTGCTAACCGATTTTGCTGAAAATATCGCAATGGACGAATATACTGTGGACTCAATTAAGAGAACATGGTTTTCAGCGGAACCTATCGGTGAAATCACTACTTCTCCGCATATTAGAAAAATCGGACTCCGCTGGGATTCCGAAAATAAAAATACCGAACGACCTTTAGTAAAAAATCCCGGCTATGAAAGTATTGGAGGTACCGGAAAAGGCCGTGGTCATTTAATCGGCGGATGTCTGGAAGTCTTTAATAATCTCCGCGGCACACAGTACTTCCCTGAAATAAGCAATTTTGAAGATGCCATACTGTTCTTTGAAACATCGGAATGCTATCTTGATCCGGAAATATTTGAAGATTATTTGCGTGCCATGTCTGTTATCGGTATATTTGAGCATATTAACGGTATTGTTATCGGACGCCCTCAGGATGGACGCTTTTACACTGAATACAAAGAGGCATGGCGTCGTATACTCACCGAAGCAGGACGCAGCGACCTGCCGGTCCTATATAACGCAAGCTTCGGTCATAATGAACCGAAATGCATTATTCCATATGGTCTTGAAGCTGAAATAGATACCGGTAATCTTACCTTTAAAATATTGGAAAGTGCCGTGACAAACTAAAAATCCGAAGAGATATCTCTTCGGTTTTTTCACATTAAATACGATAAAAATGCTGTTGCAATCCCAAAATAAATTAATAATGACAATATATCATTAATTGTTGTAATTAAAGGCCCGGAAGCTACTGCCGGATCAACATTTAGATGGTTCAAAATAAGCGGTATGATTGTCCCGGCAAGCGTTCCTATTATTAGAGTACACAGTAATGATACACCAATAACAACTCCTAACACCGCACTTCCCTGCCAGAGATATGCAATGATAAATATAAGCAGTCCGCATGTCAAACCAATGTATACTCCCACCTTTAATTCCCTCATTAAGAGATTCAATACCTGTTTTGCATTTATTTTTTCTTTAGCCAGTCCTCTAATGACCACCGCGAGCGACTGCGTCCCTGTATTACCCGTCATTCCCGCTACCATTGGCATAAAGAATGCCAGCGCGACAACCTGCTCCAGTGTTTCTTCAAAACTTGCAATAATACTTCCGGATACAATACCGATAAACAGCAGCAGTATTAACCACGACAGCCTTCTTTTCGCTGCAGTAAAAGGCCTGGTATTAAAATCAATTGCTTTCCCCGATGCAGAGAACTTCTCAATATCTTCTTCAGCCTCCTGGTACACGACATCAAGAATATCATCTACCGTGACAATGCCAAGAAGCTTCGACTCTTCATCAACAACCGGAATTGTTACAAAATCATAGCGCTGAATGGTTCTTGCCACTTCTTCCTGATCCATAAGTGCGTCTACGGTTACTATCCGAGTGTTCATAATATCCTCTATTTTTTGATGTATATCCCCAAGCAGTAAATCCCGGTATGATACAACACCAACGAGTTTTTTATCATTGTCGATGACGTGAAGGTAGTTTAAATACTCCGCGAGTTCTGCAAAATGTTTTAATTTATCAACCGCCTCACGAACTGTATAGGTCTGATTTATCCAAACCATTTTGTTGTTCATTATTCTGCCTGCAGTTTCCGGCGGGAAATCCAGCAAATTTTTAATATCTGCAGAAAGTTCTTCATCCAGATATGACATCAGTTCCCTTGATTTTTCCTCGTCCAGCTGGCTGAGCAGCGATACGAGATCATCATTGTTCATCTCTGTCACTGCTAATGCTGCTTTTCTCGTATCCAGAATGTTAATTATTTTGAGCTGGTTTTCTCCATCGAGTTCAGACAGCACATCCGCAAGTAAAGAAATCGATATAAATTCCAGAAATATCTCCTGCTCACTGGAGGACAGCCTGGTAAATATATGTGTTAAATCGTACTTTTGTAAATCTTTAATATTCCGAAAGAATGCTTCGCTGTCGTTTTGCTGCAGAGTGTATGTAACACTGTGAACAAGCTGATTTAAATTTTGAACCATTTCAGTCAATCTCCTTAGCTAAAGCAGTATATTTTTATTTTCCAGACGCTGTAATATAACCTGAACTATGAAAGCATCGTCCAGTAAACCTACAGGGAGCAGGTAATCAGGAAGCAAGTCTGTCGTTACTATAAAATAAAGCAGCGCAGCGCCAACAAGAAGCTGACTTTTGAGAGTGCCTTTATCATTTATAAAATATCCATACATAATCTTAAGCTGCTCAGTATATTTTCCAATACCTGAAGTTTCTTTTATTTTATCGTCAAATTCAGAATGTATTTTCCTGCTTCCATCGGCTGTCCCGCTGTACGATTCAAAGTACGATATTTCCTCGTTCACCCGCTTAAATGAGATGTTTTCTTCAATATCTGTCATCTCATTTACTATTTTTTGTACAGCAATCCATGTCTGTTCAAGTTCATCCTTCTCAGCATGTTTAAACCCGGCAGACTCTAAAAGAAAATCAAAGTCCACAGATAAACTGTCAGATAGTTTTTGAAGATGATTTATATTAGCTTTTCGTTTGCCGTTCATAATTTTTGATAGGGTTGCGTGATCTATATTTACAGCTTTGCTGAACATTCTTAATGTCATTTCACGATATTTCATTTCATCTTTTATAAATTGATGGAGTTTTTCCTGGTTATTCATAATTGCCTCTTCTTTCAATATATTGAGTATCATGAATATTAGTTGAGTGGTGACATAATGTCAACAAAGTGTTAGATTAAGACTAATTGATTTTAAAATAGAAGATTAGAAAGAAGATTATTATGAAAAAAACATTCAGTATTACTGGCGGAGTATTTTTATTATTATATATTCTCATTGCAGTAAGTGTCGTAACCGACCGGCAGTGGGTTGAGCGTATTGACCTCTACTTCATTCAGGCTATACAGAGTAAAGTGACCGAATCCGGAGCCGGGATAATATCATTTTGGACAGACATCGGCGGCACAGAAGGAATTGTCATTCTCACACTTTTAGTGACTGTCTTTTTATTTATTAAAAAGATGTACGTCGCAGGATTCTGGTTTGGCATGACAGTGCTGATCAGCCCCGGCATACTCGTCCACTTAATGAAACGCCTGATAGACAGGGATCGTCCCGAGTTTCTGAGACTGGCTGCAGAAACTTCGCAGAGCTTTCCAAGCGGCCATTCAACCGCTTCAACTGTATTTTTCGGTTTATCAGGAATCATACTTATACTGCTGGTCCTTAAACTGTGGAAGAGAATAATTATCGCTGTTATGACTTTAACAATTATTTTATTTGTGATGGCCTCAAGAATATATCTGGGGGTTCATTTTCCGACAGACGTGCTTGCCGGTTTTTCTTTCGGTACCTCAACGGTGCTGCTGTCAATCAGCTTATATCACATTGTACGACCGAAGTTCCAAGGGTGGCTGCGGAGTAAGGATATTTTCGATAAAAGTCCTTCGTTATTCCAATAAAAAAAGCATTGCCAATTACGGCAATGCTTTTTTTACTGTCTTATTCAGGGAATGTTACATTTTCAATTCTGACGATTCCCACTGGATCAAGTTCAACGCCGTCTACAAGCGTACTGTTCACTCCAATACCCAGTTCACCGTAGTACAGCGGTGTAATCGGCAGGTCTTCCATTAAAATTTCCTGTGCTGTTGCATATGCTTCAATGCGTTCGTTTTCATCAGAAGTCTGCTGTCCTTCTTCCAGATAACCGTCAAGCTCCGGATTAGAATAGTTCCAGCGGTTACCCGAACCTACTGAATCCGTATGGAACATCGGATAGAGTCCGTAGTTTGGATCCCCTGTCACTGTAATCCACTGAAGCATGAACATATCATGGTCACCCTGGTTTGCCATTTCTAAAAATGCACCATGTTCATATTGTTCAATTTCAACGGTGATACCAATTTCAGCTAATGATTCCTGAATAATCAACGCAATATCTCTGTTCTGTTCAGAATCAGAAGTCCAGATTACAGTATCAAAGCCATCCGGTACACTCGATTCAGCCATGTATTCTTTAGCTAAATCCAGATCAAACGGTACTTCTTCCATATCCGCATTGTGCGCAAACACTGATGGTGAGATATGGTTCTTCGCATGCAGTCCCCGTTCATTTAACACACCGTTGATAATCTGCTCTCTGTCAATTGCATGAGAAATTGCTTTTCTGACATTCTCATCATTAAACGGTTCTTTCTCATAGTTAAATGCAACATACGTCATTGACAATCCGTCCTGATCGATAATATCAGTATCCTCATGGTCACGGACGCGGTCCATTGCTTCTGTATCGACGTTATCAGTAATTCCGATTCCGCCAGTTTCAAGCTCTGCAAGACGTGCTGAGTTTTCAGGAATAACACGGTATGTTACAGTGTTAAATTCACGTTCCCCACCGTGGAATTCTTCAAATTTTTCTAAGACAATTTCATTACCGGGAATACGTTCCTGCAATTTCAAATGTCCTGTGCCGTCAGGATTTTCAGAAATCACTGCACCGACATGAGAACCGATTTCTTCAGATACCGCTTCGAATTCTTCCCCGCCTTCTTCACGCAGTTCATAATATTCTTCAAGCGTAACATCCGATTCTGCTTCATCTAATGCATTCTGATAATCTTCATCGATAACTTCCTTGCTTAAAATTCCCGCTGTATTATGCGCAAGATGACTTGGCAGCGGTGTAAATGGATAATCTGTCGTAAAGACAATTTCATGGTCATTTACAATTTCAATATCGTTAATCATTTCAAACATAAATGCAACAGATGAACCGACTGACGGATCCATTACGCGGTCTAATGTTGCTTCAACATCTGCCGCAGTAAATTCTGAACCATTATGGAAAGTTACACCTTCTTTAAGCTCCAGTGTCCATTTATCTTCATTCTGTTCAAATGACTTTGCAAGCCCTTCACCGAACTCCATATCCACATTCTGTTCAACCAGCGTGTCGTAAAGCTGCGTGCGCAGCTGAGCTGATGGAATATCATTCGATACGTGAGGATCCAGTGATACTGCTTCATTAATCATCCCAATTACTAAATCTCCGCCTCCGGATTCAGCTGATGTATCCCCTTCTGCTTCTTCATCCACATCACTGTCGTCCGTACAGGCGGCAAGTACTAAAAGCATTGTAAAAAGCATTAACAGCCACAACTTCTTTTGCATAAAAACTTCATCCCCTTTATATGTATACGCTTACATTTAAGTATACCTTTCGGGAATCGAAATGACAATCTGATTTTTAAAAATTCTGATATTTAATTATGAGACTCAGCTGCTGATTTTATAAATGCTCTGAATATTTTTTTTGATGCTTCGTCTGCTAGATAAGTTCCCTCCGGATGCCACTGTACACCGATAACAAAATCGTGTTTCGTACTTTCCACCGCTTCGATAATACCATCTTCAGTCATTGCAGAAACCTGCAGACTCTCCGCCGGATATTTGTTCGCCTGGTGATGGAAACTGTTTGTTCTAACCTCTGTCTCACCTAAAATCTCATGCAGCTTCGTTCCTTCTGTAACGGTAACTTTATGGGATAAATAATCTTTCGCAGCCTCCTGGTTATGCTTTATCGTACTGTCGCCGTGCTGGGAATAGATATCCTGATACATCGTGCCACCCTGCTGAACATTTAAAATCTGGGCACCCCGGCATATACCGAGAATCGGTTTGCCTGCTTCAAGGGCATACTCAATTAGTTTCATTTCATACAGATCACGTCCCGGTTCTATCGCACCCATTTTCTGATGAGGACTCTCTCCGAAAAATGAGGGTTCAATATCATCTCCGCCCGATAACAGCAATCCATCAATATTATCTATCTGTTTTTTTATTAATGCTTCGTCTTCTACCTTAGCCAGTATTACAGGCACTCCCTGTTCACCTGCTATCGCAATACTGTAATTCTCAGGCAGTCTGAGTCCGTCACTGCTTATAAATGTCGTTACTCCAATAACCGGATTAGTCATATTCTCTCTCCTTATATTTATCATTTGCCTTAGATAGTATCAGAATATTTAAAATTTAACACTAAAAATAAAAAGAACCAGCAGGTTATTTACCCGCTGCCTCCACAAATTTTCTTATAATATTCTGTGATGATTCATCAGTGTGATAACGCTCCTCAGGGTGCCACTGCAGACCGATAACAAAGTCCTGTCTCGTACTTTCTATTGCCTCTATAATACCGTCGTTTGTTTTCGCAGCAACCTGAAAACCGGGCGCCACTTTATTTACTGCCTGATGGTGGTTACTGATTGTAAATATTTCTTCCTGTTTTACAATCTCGTACATCTTACTGCCTTTTTTAATGTTCACTTTATGGGTGAAATGTTCTTTTTTATCATTTTTCTGATGTTTAATCAGTTCTGTACCATCTTCTATCTGACTGTATATATCCTGATAAATTGTACCGCCCTCGTGAATATTCAGCATGTGGGAACCGCGGCAGATGCCGAGAACCGGTATGCCTTTTTCCAGAGCGTAATCGATGAGTTTCCATTCATACTCATCACGTTCAGGTTCTATGTTACCGAGTTTTTGATGAGGATCCTGATTATATAATGCCGGATCAACATCATCGCCGCCGGTCAGCAGCAATGCATCTATATTTTCAACTTGCGCTTTAATTAAATCTTCATTCTCAATTTCAGGCAGCAGCATCGGCACTCCATGTTCTGCACTGATGACATCTATAAATCTCTTTGGGACTTCCTGATTATTTTTACCGATAAATGTGGTAATTCCTATAAGCGGCTGCTTCATAATGATTACTCCTTCTAAATTCAATTCTTAACTCAATAGCTATATATAGCCCGATTCATAGATAGTTAACCATTTTGGTTAAAGATTTGAAAAAGGCACAGACTTATTTCTGTTATTTGTGCTAGAATAATATAGTCATTTGCGTAGAGATATTGATATAAAAGTTTATATCAAAAATACATGTCGTAAGATACGTCTGCCATATTGAACAATTATATGGATGGAGAATACAGATGTATAAAGAAAACAGACTGCCCCAAAGCGCTGCAGAAGGCATTATATTTATGCTTGTTATATCATTTATTTCAGTTAACACTATTGCCCCGATTATTATGTTTATGGAGATTGGGTTAAGTCTTCAGACTTACGTTGAGTTCTTTAAAATTATGCCCATAATGTGGATTATAGTTATACTCCTGGTAAGATTTGCTGCCGGTCCTCTTATCGGTAAAATAATGCCGAAATTTCAAGGTGAAACTGACGGATTCAACGCCAGAATTTTACTGAATATCGTAATGAACGTAACAATTCTTTCACTGACACTGACGGTGATTGGAACATGGGTAGGCAGCAGAGAAATATCGACAGATATCTTCACACGCTTTTTCCCAACATGGTTTAGAAACTTTGGCATCGCGTTCTGGATAGAAGTTATTGTCGCCCAGCCGATAGCAAGATTTGTAATGGTTAAAATACATGAAAATAAAGCAGGAAAAATAGCTGCATAAAATAAGCGCATATCCTTTACGGATACGCGCTTTTACTATTTTAAGATTACTGATTCAGCCATTCTTTACCTGCAATCAGAGCTTCCTGCGGCAGTGTATGACCATTCAC
>CANRKV010000039.1 GCA_947631305.1 uncultured Jeotgalicoccus sp. | reverse complement strand
CGCGAGAACCGCTCACAGGCAGACGAACACAACTCCTCTGCCCGCAAAAACCGCTCACAGGCAGACGAACACACCTCCTCTGCCCGCAAAAACCGCAGCACACTCACAATCCCGCCATAAGACAAAAAAACCGAAAACCCCTCAGGGTTTTCGGTTTCTTCTCTGTACATATCATATTAAATTATTATTCTGCTGTTGCTGCGTCTACTGCTGCATTGATCTCTTCAACTTGAGCTAATGCTGTTAAGTAACCGCCTGCGTTTAAGTACCAGTTCTGAGGGTTTAATTCATAAACGTTGTCGTTTTCAATTGCGTCAACGCCTGAAGTCACTTCATTCACTAATACGTCTGTTGATGTTGCTTCGCCTTCAGATACTGCTGCACCGCGGTCCATTAACAGAATAAGTCCCGGGTTAGTTTCTGCGATAAATTCGAAGCTGATTTCGTTACCGTGGCTGTCTGTTGTTTCTTCCGATTCTGCCTGTTCACCTGCTGATGTGAATCCAAAGTCATTGTAAAGGAAGTCGTAACGTCCGCCGACACCGTGGAATGATAAGTTTCCGCCGTTAGTCTGAACGAACAGCATTGGTAATTCTGCAGCTGCAACTTTTTCGTTAACTTCTGCAAGCTGTGTATCTAAATCGTCTACAAGTTCCTGTGCTTTATCCTGCACATCGTACATTTCACCGATAAACGTCGTCATTTCTTTAACGTCTTCAAAGTAGTTTGAGTTGTCTGCTGCAACGTGAATAATTTCAGCGTTTGGAGCAGCTTTTTCAAGCTCGCCTACTACGTTTGAGTTTGACTGGCGTCCGTGAATCATTACAATTTCAGGGTCCAGAGCAGCTAATGCTTCATAGTCCGGCTCTTTAAGTCCGCCAAGGTTTACGTAGTCTTCGTCTGATTCATATACATCTGAAATAGTACCGCCAAGTGAAGCGTTGTTTTCGCCTTTTGGAAGTCCTATAATGTTTTCTTCAAGGCCAAGCGCTGCGAATGTCGAAGCCACACCAAGGTCAAAAATTACGACTTTGTCTGAGTTTTTAGGAAGCTCTACAGTTTCGTCGATTTGTGTTCCTTCGCCTTCGTCACCGCGTTCGCCGGATCCGATTTCGAATTGGTTTTCATAAGCAATTGTATCTGCAGATTCTTCTTCAGAAGCGTCTTCTTCAGCAGTCTCTTCTTCCGCTGTTTCTTCCGTTGATGTTTCCTCTGATGCACTTTCTTCTGTTGATGTATCTTCTTCTGAACCGCCACTGCATGCAGCAAGTACTAGGATTACTGCCATAGTGAGCATTAAGTATAATTTTTTAAATTCCATTTTCTCTGTTCTCCTCTTAATTGTTTTTTCAGCCCCCGCTAAAAAAATACTGCGCTACTTACTTAACACATTCGAATACCGGATCCTCACCTCCTTTAATGACTACGCTGTTACGCGTTGCCGATTAAATAGTTTGCTGCGAGTTCTGTCGAATCCCCTTCGATGACCCCATCGAAGTAAAAACAAATTCTGTGTCCGCAAATCGATTCTATATTAATTTCCATTTCATAGATGCCTTCAAGTACTTCTTTAGTGATGACTTCATTCGCAGTACCGCTGATTGCGATTTTACCGTCTTTCAGTGCAACGATATTATCCGAATAGCATGATGCAAAGTTGATGTCGTGAATAACGATAATGATTGTTTTATTCTTGTCCCGGCACAGTCTGCGTAAAATCTGCATAATCTGCACTGAGTGTTTCATATCGAGGTTATTCAGCGGCTCATCGAGGAAAATGTATTCCGTATCCTGTGCAATCGTCATTGCGATATACGCACGCTGACGCTGCCCGCCTGACAGTTCATCAATATAACGTTCTTCAAATTCCTTCAGCCCCATATAACTGATTGCTTCGTCGATGATTTGTTCATCTTCATCAGTTAATCTGCCTTTTGAATACGGGAAACGTCCGAATGAAATTAATTCTCTTACTGTAATTTTAAGTTCCAGATGGTTTGCCTGTTTTAAAATCGTAATCTTTTTCGCGAGTTCACCATGCGGCTGGGTGAAAATATTATCGCCTTCAAGCAAAACTTCTCCGCTATTTTTATCGAGTAAACGAGTGATCATTGAAATGACTGTACTTTTACCGGCACCGTTCGGTCCGATAAGTGAAGTAATCTTACCTTTTTCTATATCAATTGAGACGTCATCTACGACTGTTTTACTGCCGTATTTTTTAGTGATTCCCTTGACACTAATCATGTACGATTCCTCCTAAGCATTAAGTAAATGAAGTAAACCCCACCTACTAAGTTAATAATAACACTTAATTCAATGTTATTCCCGAATACGAACTGCACGACCATCTGTCCGATAACCAGCGTAATAATGCTGATCAGTGCTGTACCGAGTATTAAATAAGAATGCCTGAATGTTTTTAAAAGTTCATGCGCCAGATTGACGACGAGCAGTCCTAAGAACATTATCGGCCCGACGAGTGCTGTAGAGACGGATACCAGTATCGCCACGATGATAAGCAGATACGATACTTTACGGTCATAGTTAATACCTAAGTTCAGTGCATGATCGCGCCCGAGTGACAGTACGTCCAGCGTGTGAAAGTCTTTAAAGACGAACACCAGCATGACGATAACAATAATTCCTGTAATCCCGAGCAGTGATTCGTCGATTGCGTTAAACGAACCGAACAGAGTTCCCTGTAAAATCGAGAAATCTTCCGGGCTGATTAAAATCTGCATGAACGTCGATAAATTCCCAAAGAACGTGCCGAGTATAATACCGATTAACAAGAGCAGAAATATATTGTTTTTCGTTACTTTAAATAGAAACTTAAAGACAAACAGTGTGAACAATACGAGTACGCCCATACTTAAAAAGTAGTTGTACTGCGAGTTCAGCAGCAGCGGCGAGCTTACACCCGCTAAAAATACAATCGCCGTCTGAATGAATGTGTAAACTGAATCCAGTCCCATAATCGACGGTGTTAAAATTCTATTCTTAACAATCGTCTGGAAGATGACAGTGGAAACGGCAATCGCTACCGCTACGATAACAATGGCAACAATGCGTTTAAGTCTTGACGGCATCTGATAAAAATAAATGTCCGGATTTAATCCGTACAGCGTATAAAAGGTGAGCAGTCCGACTGCTAAGATTGCCAGCAATATAATCATTTTAGTATTCTTATGCATCTTTAACCCTCCTGAAAATGAGGATTAAGAAAATTGCGCTGCCGATTGTAGCAATCATCAGACCGACTGAAATTTCATACGGCGCAATAACGACACGACCGAGAATATCACAGATCATAACGAATATTGCACCGGTGATGGCTGTTATGGTGAGCGTGCCTTTCAGATGATCCCCCCGGAATATCGAGACGATATTCGGAACAATTAATCCGAGAAACGGCAGCATACCGACTGAGACAACGACAATTGCTGTCATTGCAGCAGTTAAAAACAGGCCGATATTAACGATAAGCTTATAATTCATTCCGAGGTTTGTCGAAAAGTCCTCCCCCATGCCTGCGACTGTAAACTGCGAAGCATATAGGAATACGACGATAAACAGCGGAATACTGATATATAATATTTCATATTTACCTGATATCAGCGTTGAGAAACTGCCGTGCATCCAGCCTGAAATCGCCTGGAGCATATCAGCTCTCAGTGCTAAAAATGTAGAGACACTCGCGACTACGCCGCCGAGCATCATACCGATAAGCGGAACAAATATAACATCTTTAAATTTAATACGCGTAATGATGCTCATGAACAGCATTGTTCCGAGCAGTGCCAATGCGACTGCAAAGAATAACCTGCCCATCATACTGAGCGCCGGGAAAAATATTAACCCGAGTAAAATACCAAGCTGTGCCCACTCTGTCGTTCCTGCTGTCGTTGGAGATACGAACTTGTTACGTGTCAGCTGCTGCATCACAAGTCCGCAGACTGCGAGTGATGCGCCTGCGATGATGATTGACACTGTCCGCGGCAGGCGGCTATGTATAAGTATAGACATCTGATTTTCAGTTAAATTAAAGATGTCCGATATATGAATTTGACTGACTCCGACAAACATAGAAATTATTGATAAAACGATCAGTAGGAAAATTAAAATATCTATCCTAAACAACTTCTGAATCATGTCTTCCCACCTTAATTGAAAATGATTATCATTGATAACCATACATGCATTATACACTGTCAGTTTTTACAATTCAAACCCTTTGTGTATACTAATTTCTTATTATAAAAATAAGCTGCCTTAAAGGCAGCTCACCCGCACGGCTTTAACTGATAATAATCGTTTCGCCTGTCGGTATATCTTTATCGTGATCTAAAATTGCTTTAATTTTTTTAATTGCTTTGTGGTTCTTACGCTCTTCTTCGGTTGTTTTATATGTCGGCCGGTAACTGAGTGCGTAAACATCAACATCTTCACGGCGCAGTTCAACCGATGTTGAATGCGTCAGAGCCTCAATCGCGCCGGTAACCGTATAGTATAAGTTGCGTTCGAAAACTTCTTCAAATGCCGGTTCGATAACGTTAATAATTTTAGCGTCATTTTCCACTTTTAACAGCGGACGCAGCGTGCGGATTCCAAGATACGTTCCCCACACATGTTCATACATTACATCGCTGAATTCATTAAAGCTGACGTTGTATACTGTTTTATCGTCCGTAAAGATGGAATGCACTAAAATAATACCGTTTAATGAATCGTAGTTCGCTTCAATTTCATCGACGATATCCAGCCAGTCTATTTCTTTAGACTGTTCGAGCAGCACAATTTTATGCTGTCCCGCAGTATCTGCGAGCGACTCGTATACTTCTTCAAGTTCGCTGTACTCTAAGCCTGCCAGTATAATGTTCGCATTATTCTGAGCCAATTCCAGCGCAGTCTCTCTGCCTAATGAAGTCGCTGCACCTGACACGATATAAGTTTTACTTGTTAGATCCATAATATCCTCCTAGAATTGCCCGTAGTAGTATTACTATAATAATACACTATTATTCAACAGTCACGGATTCTTCAGGCATTGTGTGCAGCTGGTACGCATCAACGTGTGCAATGACACTGTATTCGCCCGGTTCTTCGAACGTATACTCGAATACATACTCGCCGTTTTCTGTATGTTCCACTTCGACCATTTCCATCGATTCTTCACCCTGCAATACTTCAAACATTACCTGGTCCGCATCTGAAACATCTTCTTCATTAGAAGTAACATGTGCAGTAAATTCAGCAGCTTCGCCTGACTGAATGCTTTCCGGAGCCTGTAAATCAACTTCAAGTGATCTGATTTCATCGCTTGACGGGCTGTCGTGGTTCATATCCCCGTGATCTCCGCCCTCTTCGTCTGAGCACGCTGCAAGAGTTAATCCTGCAAGCAGCATAACTGATAAAAGTCCTGATTTAATTTTCATTTATGTATCCCCATTTCAAAAATCCTCTCTTTACAATCATACATTATTTGAAGATAACTTTAAATTCCATGTCATGACATTTTTATGACCGGAGTGTAAAATTTGTTTGATAGTAATAAGTCCTGTGAGTTTTTTTGGATATAGGCAAACAAAAAAACACTCCTCTGATTTAGAGGAGTGCCTTAAATATATTAATCGTTAAAGATAAAGTCTTCGTCTTGTAATGGTTCCACGTTCAATGCAAGCACATAGCCGTCGCCTTTAACACTGAAAAAGTCATGGTTTTTAGTCGTTGTATCAAGAGCGTTCTCGATAATCGGGTTAAAGCCTTTTTCTTCAAAGTAAGGATCGAAGCCTAAGTTTGCTAGGGCTTTGTTCGCATTATACTGAAGGTAATTCAGCACATCTTCAGTCAGGCCGAGCTTGTCATACAGACTTTTCGTGTAAATTACTTCGTTCTCATAAAGCTCATTCAGCAGCACGTACATTTCTTTGTCTGCACGTTCCTGCTCTTCAGCAGTAAGTTCAGCTTTCATTTCCTGTGCATCAAGCCCGGTGAATACACCGTGAATTGATTCATCCAATAGAATCTTACGGATAATTTCACCGCTCGTTGTCATGCGGCCGTTACCTGCTAAATACAGCGGGTAGTAGAATCCTGAGTAGAATAAAAATGACTCGAGAAATACCGATGATACACGCGCCATATATTTGTCATAGGCCGACGGGTTTTTATCGAGTAATTTATAGTAGTTTGTAACAATTTTGTCTGCTTTATATTTCAGCTGTTCATTTTGCATTACCCAGTTATCAAGCAGGTCATCTGTTTCTTTAGTCGGCAGCAGCGTCGTAAAGATGTGTGAATATGATTTTGCGTGAACCTGCTCCATCATTCCCATAAATGAATATACTGCTTTTTTTCTAAGGTTCGGAGTATGCAGCATAATCAACGGCATGCCGTCATCTGCCTGGTGTGTATCGAGGCCTGTTAAACCTGCCAATACCTTTTTAAAAGTATCTTTTTCATCTTCTGACAGTCCTGCCCATGATGATAAATCCTTCGACACTTTAAACTCTGTCTCGACCCACATCTGTGAGATGTTTTGGCGCCAGAAGACATTTGTCATGTCATCTTCTTTATTCCAGTTAACTGCAATCATTGTTTAATCTCCTTTATACTGCACAGCTCGTACATTCTTCGACACTGAGTAATTTATTTCTTGTATAGTACAGTGATTTCAATCCTTTATGGTGTGCATAAATGTAATATTTCGAGAGCTCTCTCGTAGAGATGTCTGAGTTCACGTAAAGAATCGTACTGATTCCCTGGTCGATATGCTGCTGAATTGTTGCAATCATATCGATTAACTTCATCTGATCTGTGTTGAACGCGCTCTTGTAGTACCACATTGTCTCTTTAGACAGGAATGGCATCGGGTAGAATGTTTCCGAGTTGCCGTAAGTTCTGCGCTCAATCGTATCAACGATCGGCATTACCGAACTTGTTGCATTTTGCACGTATGAAATACTCTGCGTCGGTGCAATTGCTAAACGGTAAGCGTGATAAAGACCGTTCTTTTCAACTTTCTGCTGAAGTTCCGCCCAGTCTTCTTTAGTCGGAATATTGATGTGTGAGAATAATTCTGCAACTTTATCGAATTCAGGTGCAACATCTTCAGACACATAACGCTCGAAGTATTTTCCTGTCGCATAGTCTGAACGTTCGAAGTCTTTAAATGTTACGCCGCGTTCTGCAGCAATTTCCATCGATTTTTCAATCGAGTGGAAGTTCAGCATCATAAAGAATATATTAGCGAAATCTCTTGCTTCAGCTGATTCGTATGAAATTTTATTTTTAGCGAGGTAACCGTGAAGGTTCATCGCACCGAGTCCTACTGAGTGCAGTTCGTCGTTTGCTTTCTTAACGCCTGGTGCATTTGCAATTGCCGTGTCATCGCTCACCAGTGTCAGTGCTTCGATTCCTTCGTGTACAGTTTCTTTCACTTTGCCCGAATCCATTACGTTAGCAATGTTCATAGAGCCTAAGTTACATGAAATGTCGCGTTTAATAACATCGTCTGTACCGTAGTCGTTAATTTCCGACGTTTCCTGCAGCTGGAAAATTTCAGTACATAAATTACTGATTTTAATTTGTCCGATATCGCCAAGTGGGTGTACTTTATTCGCATTATCTTTGAACATTAAGTACGGGTAACCTGACTGCAGCTGCGTTTGTGCGATTGTATTTAACATATCACGCGCATCATATTCACGTTTTTTAACGTTATCATTGGCAACTAATTTGTCGTACATTTCATCCATGTCCATGTCATCCAGTGCAATGCCGTATTCGCGTTCCACAGTGTGCGGTGCAAATAAGTTGAATGGCTTATTATCCTGTGCCAGTTCAAAGAACTTGGACGGCACAACAAGGCCGGTAGAAATTGTCGACAGACGGATATCTTCATCCGCGTTTACTTTTTTAGTATCAAGAAATTCAGGCAGGTCATAGTGGAAGATATTTAAGTAAACAGCTCCGGCACCTGGACGCTGGCCAAGCTGATCCGCATAGCTGAATCCGCCTTCCAGTGATTTCGCTACAGGGAGAACACCTTTAGCCACACCTTCGATACCTTTAATTGCTTCACCGCGTGCGCGCAGTTTAGATAAGTTAATCGCGACACCGCCGCCGATTTTACTTAACTGTTTTGCAGTTGAATCGATATAGTTGATTGAGTTCAGAGAATCTTCAACTTCGAGCAGGAAACATGAAACCATTTCGCCGCGGCGTGCACGGCCTGCGTTTAGGAATGTTGGTGTTGCAGGCTGATAGCGCTGCTCCATCATTGAAGTAATAAAACGTTTCGCAGTTTCAATGTTGCCCTTCGCAAGATACAGGCTGACGATTACGACGTGCTGTCTGTAATCTTCCAGATACTGTTTTTTATCGTTTGTTTTTAAAGTGTAATCTTTAAAGAACTTGCTCGCTGCCATGTAGCTCTTGAAGTTAAATTCAATTGCATCTGCATGATCGATAATATCCTGAAGAGCCGGCTCGCTGTACTCTTTGAATAAGTCGTAATAGAAATCGTTATCCACGAGGTAGTGCAATCTTTCAAGCTCCGAGCCAAAATGGATTGTCTTTGCTTCGACTTCCTCCATAAATACCTCAAGTGCTTCAAGATCTTTTTCTAATTTATAAAAACCGCTGTCGTCGCGCTGCGTGACTTCGTTATTCAATTCAACGTGGTTATAAGTTTTTTCATCTAATACTTTCATGCAATTCCCCTGCCTTTTCTAATTCAACTACAAATTGTGCGCGCTCATCGGGCGTTCCGTGAAGTTCAAACTTCATTAACAGCGGCACGCTGTAATCGTTGCTTATATACTCGCCTGCTCTGGCAAAATTCTGCCCCCAGTTCCGGTTGCCGCTGGATGCGACTGCGAACAGATTGTAAGAGTTTACTCGTAAAAATTCTTTAACAGTATCAGGTACAGCTCCAAAACCGTATGTCGGTGTGACTAAAATAAATGACTCATTAATTTTATCTCTGACATTGGCGGCTGTTATTTGATATAATTCATAGGTGTCTGGAATGTCCATACTATTTAAGAAGCGACGGATATTACCTGTCATTGAATAATAAGCAATAATCACTTTGTCATCTCCTTTCAAGGATAGCATAAACAGAACGTATGTTCTATGCCGATATTTCTCTATTAAATAATTGCCTTTCACTTGCTTTCTTAGCAAATACCACTACATGTAGTGGTCGAAACATTTCTGAGACACAATATCTATGTCTGAACATGTTCTATATTCTCATATTAAACTGCCATTAGCAATGTAAAAAACTGCCTTCTCTAAAAATTTCACGCTAAATAAATGAAGATAAAACGCCGTAATGCACGGTGGATATGTGATGCACTGTTTGAAAATAAATCCAGAAATAAATAACGAAATTTTTACCCTTTTTATTTGATGAAATTAGTGAAATTATCGTACAAATTAATTTGGAGTGGTGTTAATGAATAATGTTGTAAAAGGTATCATCGCACTGATTATTTCTTCACTTGGATTCAGTCTGATGTCTCTTTTTGTAAAATATTCCGGCGATCTGCCTACCGTACAAAAAACTTTCTTCAGAAACTTTATCTCGATGCTGATTGCCCTGGCCCTCGTTCTCTACTATAGAGAGAGTTTGTTCGGAAAACGTGAAAACCAGGGCTGGCTGCTGCTCCGTTCCGGACTTGGACTGATCGGAGTACTGCTGAATTTTTTCACCATCGACCGGATGGTGCTGAGCGATGCTGATATTCTGAATAAATTAAGCCCGTTCTTTACTATAATACTCTGCGCTGTATTTTTAAAAGAATACATCCGGAGATTCCAGATAATCTCAATTATCGTCGCACTCCTTGGTGCAATCTTTATCATTAAACCATCATTTTCGAGTGATACATACTTCGCGCTCATCGGTGTGCTCGGCGCAGTATTCGCAGCCGGTGCCTATACGGTGCTCCGTATACTTGGGAGCCGCGAAAAGTTTTATACAGTAGTATTTTATTTTTCGTTCTTCTCAACTGTCGCCCTGCTGCCATTCTTTATCTATCAGTTTGAACCGATGACAGCAAGTCAGTTCTGGCTGCTTATACTGTCAGGCGTATTTGCCGCAGTCGGCCAGTTCGGACTGACAATCGCTTACAGCTACGCACCGGCTAAAGAAATATCGATCTTCTTCTATTCGACAATACTGTTTACAGCACTGTTCAGTATTATCGTCTTTAATGAAGTACCAGATATGCTGTCGATACTCGGTTATATTATAATCTTCGCGGCAAGCTACTACATGTACATGAAAAACCGCCCGAAGAAACTTAAAGTTGTTGGTAAGAAAAAAAGATAAGCTTGAATTGAATATTTAAATCAGCGCGGTCCCCGGCTCATTGAGAGTCGGGGATTTTTGTTATGGATGTGGACGATGGACGACTGCGTCGTTCAAGTAGACGCGGACGACTTCGCGGGAATGGCGACGACGTTCGCAGCCGTGCGGACGCCTTCGCGAAAATGACGGCGACGTTCGCTCTCTACCTCTGATATGAAACGAGCTCATTGGTGAGATAGAAGCTTAAGTCACTATGAAACTCTTTCATTGTTACGATAAC
>CANRKV010000038.1 GCA_947631305.1 uncultured Jeotgalicoccus sp. | reverse complement strand
GGATACACGTTTGAAGACTGGGGCATTACTTACGACGAACTCGAACCTTATTTTAATGCATTTGAAAAGACAGCAGGTATTTCAGGTGAAGCTAACCCTCTTGGAGGAGATCGTTCGGAGTCATACCCGACGCCGCCGATGTTAAAATCACGTATGCTGAGAATGTTTGAAGAAGCGACGACTAATATGGAGCTTAATCCGATTATGATGCCATCTGCAAACCTTAGCCAGAAATATGAAAATCCGGACGGCGAAACGATTAATGCATGTCAGTACTGTGCTTTCTGTGAACGTTTTGCTTGTGAGTACGACGCTAAAGCAACACCTGAAGTTACTGTCATTAAAACAGCTCAGAAGAGTGAGAATTTTAATCTTCGCACACAGGCTAACGTTGTAGAAATCATTACAGATGAAGATGATGATACGAAAGTATCGGGTGTTAAATTTGTCGATACATTAACAGGTGAAGAATTTATTCAGCCAGCTGATGTTGTAGCACTGACGAGCTACATGTTTAACAACTATAAACTGCTTGCCGTTTCTGATATTGGTGAACAGTACGATCCGGAAACAGGTGAAGGAACTCTCGGACGCAATTACTGCTACCAGATTTCCGGCGGAGCAACAGGATTCTTTGAGGAGCAGTTCAATACATTTATGGGTGCCGGAGCACTCGGTATGGCACTTGATGATTACAACGGCGATAACTTTGACCATGAAGATTTAGACTTCCTGCACGGCGGGAATATTTCCATAACACAAACCGGTGCGAGACCGATATTGAGTAACCCGGTTCAAAGCGGAACGGCTTCATGGGGTGAAGAATTTAAAGAAGAATCGATTAAAAACTATACACGCGTGCTGTCAGTTGCAGGACAAGGCGCAACAAGCCCTCACAAGGATAATTATATGAGTATGGACACAGAGTATACAGATGCGTTTAACGTGCCGCTGGTACAGTTGACTTATAACTTTACTGATCAGGACAGAGCAAGACAGAAATATCTTGCTGAACGTTCTGGTGAAATTTTAGAAGAAATGGGTGCATCTCATGTCGACCTTTCAGCTGAGCTGACAGATTACAACATCGTACCTTATCAGTCGACGCATAATACCGGCGGTACTACGATGGGTGCTGATCCGGAAACAAGTGTAGTAAACAACTATCTGCAGCATTGGGACCGCGATAATTTATTCGTTGTCGGTGCCGGAAACTTCCAGCACAACAGCGGATATAATCCGACTGCTACAGTTGGGGCACTTGCATACCGCTGTGCAGATGGTATTATTAAATATGCTGAAGATGGCGGACGCCTAGAAGAAGAATAAGGTGATGTAAAATGGAGCCAAAGAAAACTAAAAATCAAGGCCCTGAAAATAAAAATGCAAATAATGAACCTGAACTCGTTACCGAGCGTAAAAAAGTAACGAAAGAGGATCCGTATGCACCGCTGACTGATCATCTGGAGGATCTAAGATCAGTCCTGATTAAGTCTGCGGTTACGATTACAATATGGTTCCTGATTATCTTTTCAACTGTCGGCTGGTGGTTTCCCATCGTGTCAAAAGGTGCGGAAATTGTCGTCCTCGGACCGTTTGAGGTAATCCGTTTTTACTTAAGAACAGCTGGTGCAATCAGCATCGGGTTTTCCATCCCGTTTATATGCTGGTTCCTCTGGCAGTTTATGAGACCGGGACTTGTGGACAAAGAAACACAATTCCTGAAAGGCTCGCTGCCGGTTATGCTGCTGCTTTTTGTAACCGGTTTGTCCTTTGGGTATTTTATCGTGCACCCGTTAAGCTACTTCTTCCTTATTGAAATGGGAGAACAGAATTTTAACGTGCTGGTAACTGCAGATGAATACATGTCGTTCTTATTAATAACGACGATACCGTTTGGCCTGGTTTTCCAGCTGCCGGTCGTCGCATTATTCCTGCATCATATTGAGCTTTTAACTGTTGAAGTAATGACGACAATGCGCAAATATGCATATTTCACTCTGCTTGTCATTACAGCGCTGATTGCACCGCCTGATGTGTTTACACACTTGGTTACGCTTATTCCGATGATTCTTTTATATGAACTGAGTATTATTCTGATTAAGAGAAAAGAACGGAAAGTGGAAGCAAAAGCGGCTAAAGAGGAAAAAAACAAAGAGAAAACAGAGAAAAAAGAACGTAAATAAAATAAGATTCAAACAAGCGGATTCGGCAGTATTGCCTTGTCCGCTTGTTTTTTAATGAAAAATGACATATCTCTATCTTTAAGCGGGTATTTTCATGTATAATTATTTAAGTTGAAAGGTGGTAACTGAGATGAAATCAACGATGCTTCTATCTCTTTTGAAGATAAAAACCACGTACGGAAATTTTCCGGAAAATGTTAAAGATATCACAGCGGATTCCCGGGAAACGCACGAGGCTGCTGTATTTGTAGCAGTAAAAGGACATCAGACCGATGGTCTCGATTATATAGAAGATGTAATTAAACGCGGCTGCCGTTTTATTATAGCGGACAGATATGTGGAATTGTCTTCAGATATCGGCTTCCTGGTAGTGAAAGACCCATCAAAAACTGCGGCATTATTTGCCGAATATATTTATGATTTTCCTCATGAATCCCAGACGATGATCGGTGTGACCGGAACGAACGGCAAAACGACAGTCTCGACAATGATTCACAACCTGAGCATGGCACTCGGTACTAAAAGTGCTTACCTCGGAACGAACGGATTCATGATTAACGAGACGCATATGGTGTCAGCTAACACTACACCGGAAACAACACGTCTTCATAAACGCATAAAAGAAGCGCATGAAAATGATACTGAAGTTTTTACGATGGAAGTGTCATCGCACGGTTTAAAACTCGGGCGTACTTTCGGCATCAACTTTGATATTGCGATATTTACGAACTTAACACAGGATCATCTGGATTTTCATAACAGCATGGATGAATACGGACACATTAAAGGTCTGCTGTTTTCACAGCTCGGCCAGGATGTTAAGAAACATAAATACGTCGTCTTAAATAACGATGATGCATGGTCTGAAGTGTATAAAGACATGACGCCGTTTGAAACGATTTCCTACGGTATGGACAGCACAGCTGATTTCTATCCAACTGATATAAAGGGCACCCTTGAAGGATTTAATTTTACATTGAATACACCGGAAGGCAGTTTTGAAGTGCATTCTCCTTTTGTCGGCGAATATAACATTCAGAATTTAATGTGTGCAATTATAAGTGAGTGGCTTCAGGGTTATGAGATTGAACATATTTTATCAGCAGTACCCGCAATGAAACCGGTTGAGGGCAGACTTGAAGTGCTTGATCCAACATTGCCGATCGATATTATAATAGATTTTGCACATACGCCGGATGCACTCAGTAAAGTAATCAATTCAGTGAAGCCGTTTGTGACAGGCAGATTAATCTGCCTGATTGGTATGACGGGAGAGCGGGATTATTCAAAAGGTGCAGAAATGGGTGCCATCGCAACGCTTGCGGATTACGCTGTATTCACGCCTGATAATCCTGCGAACGACGATCCTGAAATGCTTGTCAGACTGCTTGAAGAAGGAGCGGTCCACGATAATCATGTATCGTATACAGACAGGGAAGAAGGAATTATTCACGCAGTGGATATTGCAAAACCCGGAGATACGATTATTCTTGCATGTAAAGGACGGGAACCATATCAGATTATGGAAAACTACGTGAAAGTGCCGCACAGAGATGATTTAATTGCACTTGATGCAGCATACAGAAAATACCGGAGTGAAGAGTATGTTGACAGCGACAGTACAATTTAGCGGAACAGCATTTACAGTATATATTGCAGAATTTGAAGGAACTTATATTATCAGCATACCGGAACTGGCATTCAGTATGCAGATGGATAATAATCTGGCGCATGAAGAGATGGCTGATGAGCTGATTATCCATCTCTTTACACTGCTTGATGAAGATGAAAGTGAACATGCCGCAAAAGTAATACTATCAGTAATAAGAACTGAGCAAGGAGACAATAATGGAGATAAAAGATGAAATACAGAAACGTAAAACGTTTGGGATTATTTCCCATCCGGATGCCGGAAAGACGACGCTGACAGAAAAGCTGCTGTTATTCGGCGGCGCTATTCGTGAAGCGGGAACGGTTAAAGGTAAGAAGACCGGAAAATTCGCAACGAGTGACTGGATGAAAGTAGAGCAGGAACGTGGAATCAGTGTCACGAGTTCAGTGATGCAATTCGACTTTGACGGCTATAAAATAAATATTCTGGATACACCGGGACACGAAGATTTCTCGGAAGATACGTACCGTACATTAATGGCGGTAGACTCGGCAGTTATGGTTATCGATGCAGCTAAAGGCATCGAGCCGCAGACATTAAAACTCTTTAAAGTTTGTAAAATGCGCGGCATTCCAATTTTTACATTTATTAATAAATTGGACCGCGTAGGTAAAGAACCGTTCGAACTGCTTGAAGAAATCGAATCAACACTGGAGATTGAAACGTATCCAATGACATGGCCGATCGGTATGGGACCAAGCTTTTTTGGTATTATTAACCGCCGCGAGCGGACGATTAATCCATTCAGAGAAGAAGGTAAATTAACGCTCGACGATGATTATCAGCTGACTGAACATCATAAAATTGAAGAAGATTCAGCATACAGAGATGCAATTGATGAATTCATGCTTGTGGAAGAAGCGGGAGACGATTTTGACAGAGACAAAATTGCTTCGGGGGATTTGACACCGGTATTCTTCGGTTCAGCATTATCGACATTCGGTATTGAAGAGTTCCTCGACACTTACGTTGACTTTGCACCTGAGCCGACCGGCCGTGAAACGACGGATGGTAAGGAAATAAGCCCGACAGACGAAGATTTTTCAGGGTTTATCTTTAAAATTCAGGCAAATATGGATCCAAGACACCGCGACCGTCTTGCCTTTATGAGAATTGTCTCAGGTAAATTTACGCGCGGTATGGATACAGTACTTGCACGTACTAAGAAGAAAACGAAAATTACACGTGCTACGATGTTTATGGCTGATGATAAAGAAACAATCGATGAAGCATATGCGGGAGATATTATCGGATTATACGATACCGGTAACTATCAGATTGGTGATACTTTATACAGCGGAAAACCTCGTGATTTTGCCGCACTGCCACTGTTCACACCGGAACTGTTTATGAAAGTTTCTGCTAAGAACGTAATGAAGCAGAAGCACTTCTATAAAGGAATCGAACAGCTGGTGCAGGAAGGTGCGATTCAGTATTACAAATCAATGCATACGAATCAGCCGATTTTAGGAGCCGTCGGACAGCTTCAGTTTGAAGTGTTCGAGCACCGTATGAAAAATGAGTATAATACGGATATCGTTATGGAGCCTGTCGGCAAGAAGATTGCACGCTGGGTCGAAAACGAAGAGGATATTAAAGATTCCATGAACTCGCCGCGTGCAAACTTAGTGTATGACCGTTTTGATCAGCAGGTCTTTCTTTTTGAGAATGAATTTGCAATGCGCTGGTTCTCGGATAAGTATCCTGAAATTAAATTATACAGCCTGCTGTAAATAAAATTTCACTTTACTTTTTACATGCAATAACTTATATTTAATAAGAATTGAAAAACACATATAACGAACCTGTATTTTAAGGGGAGTAACGAATAGGAAACTATCAGTGTATCGTCATTACGGAGAAATCCCGGTACACTGAGCAATATATATTATTGTATCGTGAGACCTTAACAGACAGTGCTGTGCAGAGTATGTACAGACTGGCCTGTTTAGGTCTCTTTTTGTGTTTGATATAAAAAGGAGGAAACAAAAATGGATACAGCTGTATTACTGGAATATGCATGGGTCCTGATTGTATTAATCGGTCTGGAAGGTTTACTGGCAGCAGATAACGCTGTCGTACTTGCGGTTATGGTACGTCATCTAGACCCTGTAAGAAGAAGAAAAGCATTGTTTTACGGACTGCTCGGAGCATTTGTGTTCCGGGTTATCGCAATATTATTACTCGTTTGGCTCGTACAATGGTGGTGGGTTCAAGGATTAGGTGCGTTGTACTTATTCTACGTTTCAATTTCCCATTTAATTGCTATTAGAAAACACAAGGACAAAAGTGCTGATGATTTAATCGACGAGCAGAAAGATAAGAAACAATCCGGATTCTGGATGACTGTTTTCAAAGTTGAGCTTGCGGATATTGCTTTCGCAGTAGACTCGATTTTAGCTGCAGCAGCGATTGCGCTTGCATTGCCTGCAGTCGGCGGGGATTTCTTCGGAATTAACGCAGGGCAGTATACTGTAATGCTTATCGGTGGACTTGTCGGAGTAATCATTATGAGATTCTTCGCAAACTACTTTGTTGAACTGCTTGCGAAACGTCCATCACTTGAAATTGCCGCATTCGTTATCGTCGGCTGGGTAGGGGTTAAACTTGCAGTGCTGACACTGGCTCACGAAGCAGTTGGTATTATTCCTGCTGAATTCCCTCATTCAACAACTTGGAAAATCATCTTCTGGGCTGTAATGTTAATCATCGTTCTTGTCGGCTGGTTCGGCGGCGAGAAGAAAGACGAAACTGCAAAAGAAGCATAGTTTTAAACGTATAATTGGCATGAATTTTTAAAAGGCTTTATAATTACTTGTAAAGTATGCAGATGGAGTGATTATTATGAGCGATGAAAGAAAACGTCCGATTGACAGAGAAAAATACAGACGGACAGCAAGAAATTTCACGGATAAAAATCAATCAGCTGAAGAAACTGAAAATCAGTTTGAATTTACAAGATCACGTGAAGAACAGCGGGAGTTCGGCGCGGATAAGGATACTTACGATAATAGAGAAGTACATGATTCAGCCGAAGAACCTGTGAAAGATTCAAACAGCCGCACCGTAAAAGAAAAACAGAAAGATTCCGGCGGCTTTAAATCATTTTTACTGCCGCTTCTCGCAGGGATTATCGGTGCGCTCCTCGTACTCGGTGCTTATCTTTTATTTACCGGCACAGACGATGAAGAAAGTGCAGAACAGCAGACTGACGAAGAGACGGCATCCGAAGTAGATTCCAATCAGGATTTATCGGAAGTAAAGCAGCAGCTTGAAGAAGAAAACGCTGATAAGCTGATTACAGATACAACAGCAGCCGTGCAAAAAGCGAAACCGGCTGTAGTATCAGTCATTAACATGCAGCGTATTCAGTCGATTATACCGGGGATTAATACCACTTCCGACGAAGCAGAAGAAGCGGGCAGCGGTTCCGGTGTAATTTATAAAACAGAAGGCGATATTGCCTATGTAGTAACGAATCAGCATGTGGTCGACGGTGCTGAAGAGATTAAAATTAATCTGGAAAGCGGAGACTCGGTTGATGCGGAGCTCGTCGGTTCGGATATCTGGACAGACCTTGCGGTGCTGAGCATTCCTTCAGACGTCGTAGAGACGACGATTGAATTTGGAGACAGCAGCAATCTGCTTGTTGGTGAACCGGCAATTGCGATTGGTTCACCGCTTGGTGAAATATTCTCCGGTTCAGTATCTCAGGGAATTATTTCAGGACTTGACCGTTCTGTACCCGTTGATCTTGACGGAGACGGCTCAATAGACTGGGAAGCGAGCGTTCTCCAGACTGATGCAGCAATTAACCCGGGTAACTCCGGCGGAGCTCTGATAGACGCTAATGGACGTTTAATCGGTATTAACTCTATGAAGGTTGGTATTGCTTCAGTCGAAGGAATCGGTTTTGCTATTCCGGTTGATGAAGTGAAGGAAGTTACCAGTCAGCTGGAGGAAAACGGTGAAGTAACAAGACCGTTCCTCGGTATAACACTGCAGGATCTGCTGAATGTCGCATCATCACCTGTGTACGATCAGCTGCAGCTGCCACAAGAAGTTAAAGGCGGCGTTATAATCAGCGGCGTGCAGGAAAACTCTCCTGCTGCACAGGCTGGACTGCAGGAACTCGATGTTATTACTCATCTTGACGGTGAACCAATCAGCAATATGGTTGAATTGAGACAGCATCTCTATTATGCGAAATCAGCCGGTGAAGAAATGACAATCGACTTTTACCGTAATGGTGAGCAGCAGTCGGCTACAGTAGTACTTGAATAGATCAAAATAATTTTAACGGAATCCCGCTTAAGGGATTCCGTTTTTTTAATCGGCAGAGGTTTTTTTATTGTATAATGTGGCTATAATCTTTTATTAACTGATTTATGGATTGGGGATAGTCTTTTTGAGAAAATTACGCCGATGGTTTACAAACCTGAGCCCGCAAAGGGGTATACTGCTGTATTATTTTCTGGCTTTAGCGGCAGCTGCTGGATTATTAAGTTTTCCTGTATTTTACCAGGGAGATGGAATTCCGTTTATCGATACATTGTTTGTTGCAGCATCAGCAATTTCTGTTACCGGTTTAAGCACAGTGACAATTGTGGAAACTTTTAATATACCAGGCTATATACTGCTGATGTTATTAATGAATCTCGGCGGTATTGGTATTATGGCGGTCGGCACACTGCTGTGGATTATACTCGGCCGGCGCATCGGTGTCAGGGAACGCCGTCAGATTATTGCCGACACTGCACAGTATAAAATATCAGGGGCAGTGAAGCTTGTCCTCGATATTATTACACTTCTTATCGCTGTGGAGATTGCCGGTGCAGTAATATATATTTCATACTTTTATATGCAATCGGGTGATTTAGCTTATGCACTGCTGCATGGTTCATTCTTGTCAGTTTCTGCTACGACGAACGGCGGGCTCGATCTTTACAGTAATTCGTTAACACACCTTGAAGGAAATTTATTTATTGAAATACCTGTAATGTGCCAGATTATATTAGGTGCAATCGGTTATCCGGTGTTAATAGAGTTAAAGCATTTTTTCAGCAAACATTCGCCGGGATTCCGTTTTTCATTATTTACGAAAGTTACAGCGTCGACGTACGGCATACTGCTCGTAATCGGTACAGCTTTAATTTTTCTTCTGGAGGCAGCAAAATACTTTGAAGGTAAAAATATTTTGTCATCGGTAATAACGAGCATGTTTTTATCAGCGAGTACAAGAAGCGGGGGTATAACGACTGTTGCCGTGGAACAGCTGACGGAGACAACACAGCTGATTATGAGTGTGCTTATGTTCATCGGTGCGTCACCGTCCAGTGCCGGCGGGGGAATACGGACGACAACATTTGCTATACTGATACTGTTCCTTATATCTTTCTCAAGAGGACGTCAGCATATTAATGTGTTTCAGAGAAGGATTGCGAAAAAAGATATTGAACGGGCATTTGCAGTATTTATTCTCGCTGTCGGTCTTGTTTTCATGGGAATACTGACAGTATTAATTGCAGATGGGCATCAGTTTACATTAACGCAAATTATTTTTGAAGTAACATCTGCTTTCGGCACGACGGGAACGTCGACGGGAATAACTGAAGACTTATCGACACTGAGTAAAATAGTCATCATGTTATTTATGTTTATCGGCAGAATAGGATTTGTTTCGTTTCTGCTGTCAATCGCGGGCAGACAGCGTGAACTGACTTATAAATATTCTGAAGAACGCCTGATGGTAGGCTAAATCAGCAGGGAGTGAACTAAATGGTTTCTGAATTTTTTAACGTTAAATTATATATTACACAGCACATGAATGAACGTCTTGGAAAAAAAGAAGGTGTCACGTTCGGTAAAATATCCAGTGCTGTAAACAGTATGAATATGAAAGAATATGAACGGCCAATATTTTGCGACCTCGGCGGGGCAATCGGGAATTCTGTAAATACACGGGGACCTCAGAACCCGCATATTATGAGCATGAATCACCTGCGCTATAAATTTGCGACACTAAATGTGAACGATCTTCGTAATATTGGCGGTACGAGTAAAGCGATGAGAACATCGTATTTTCCGTGGATCAGTACGAATATTGTGCAGAAATATATGAATGAACCATTTTACGGGCAGCCGTACAGAATATTTAATATGAACAAAATGAAACTTGCGGTAGTAGGCGGATACGGCGGACCGGCAGAAGATAAAACCGAGCAGATTTCAGCGGTGAATCTGCAGGCATCATTAAAAAAATGGCTGCGCTATTTGCACAATACAGAAAATCCGGACTATGTTATCGTCTTCGTGTCCGACTTTACAGACGACTCAGCATGCATTGAAGAATTAAAAAACAGTTTGGAAGGCGTCGGGATTGTAATTACAGGTTCAGCTTACGAAAAGAATTATGATGAACAGACACCGGCATTCAGCACAACGCGGGTACACGGAGAAAAAGTTCCTTTGTACCATCACCTGCATAACGGACATATAATGGAACTCGATATCCGGTTTAAAACGAGAGTTAACACATTTGAGTACCTCGGTCACAGCATGGCTGTAAGAGATAAAGAATTCTCCAAAGTCGCTGAGGACATTGAATATCTCGATCTGGTTTACAGATACTTATAAAAATGACAGGACCCGCAAATTCGCGGGTTTTTTTATTGGCTGGGAAGATTTTATATGTATTCTAAACCATTGGGACTGGCATGATTGAGTCTCATGTGTATCCTAAACTTTCGGGACTGGCGTGAAAGAGTCTCATGCGTATCCGACACTTTCGGGACTGGCGTGAAAGAGTCTCATACGTATCCTAAACTTCCGGGACTGGCATGATAGAGTCTCATATGTACCCAAAACTTCCAGCACTGGCGTGAAAGAGTCTCATACGTATCCTAAACTTCCGGGACTGGCATGATAGAGTCTCATATGTACCCAAAACTTCCAGCACTGGCATAATCAGAGACCACTGTCTGTCCCGGATAAATATTAAAGCCATCTGCAGCTGATATGCTCCCCCCTAAAGTAGACACTTAAAAAAGTAAACTACTTTAGGGGGAGCTTTGTCTTGAAATCGAATATAAAATATTCAA
>CANRKV010000037.1 GCA_947631305.1 uncultured Jeotgalicoccus sp. | reverse complement strand
AGAGTTAAACCATTGACTAATTGCTGACCGCTGTTTACATTCACAGACCAGTCCATCTTCAGCCCATTCTGAACTCCACTCTTCGAGGCATAAGAGTTATAGTTTGTTACTCCGACTTTGGCACTTAATTTATCCAGTTCTTCTGTTCCATTAAATACTGTTGCATCATTAACGTATTCTGGCTGTACATCACTCAATCCACCATATGATGTTGAATACTGGATGACGTATGCTTTATTAGTTTCACCTAAGTTTACGTTAAAGTTGTTATCGCTGATACTTACTGCTCCTGGGAAATCCCCTGTCACATCAGCACCAACTCTGTGATTACCATTTTTGTCGATTGTCCAGTTGTGAATTCTTATAGAATCTTCAACAAGCTTCTGATTTCCTTGTGGAGCATCAGAAATAATTAAGTTTTCATAATTATTTTGATTGTAGTTAACAAAAATACGCCAATCAATTTCTTTATTAGCAAGGTCTAAAGTTCCCTGTTTCATATTACTGTCTGCAGCCATACCATTAATTTTTCTGTCTGCATTAACATTTATACTGTGAGAATTCCCGCCTTCGTCATCCCAAGCAATCACTGCTGTATTTTTTGCAGTTAAGTTCGGCATAATATTAGGGTTATAGTCACTAGTATAATTTATAATAATTTCTTCTGATGTTTTAAAACCATCAGGGAAATCTATAGTAAATGGAGTATCTCCCGATATTGTAAAGTCCGTATAATTAGCTCCGCCTATCGTTACATTAACAGTCTCCGGATCCAAAGTTACTCCTTCACTCAACGTATCGGTAATAGAAATATTCTCCATGTGATGTTGATCACTGTTTACTTTGATTTGCCAGTCTATTGTCTTAGTTTGATGGTTAACAGATGGTGAAGTTTTCACACCTGCTACTTGACCGACAGTTGTACCTGCCGTTGACGTATTGCCATCAAAGCTCGCTGTATTATCAATTTTAAAGTCCTCAATCACTCGTGAATTAACTTTCGTTTTATAAGTAATTCTGTACGGTTGATCAGTCGTAATATTTGTAACTTCAAAGCCGTCTGATAAAGAATTAATTGAAGCACCTTCCGGCAGTCCAGCTACACCTGTCTCAGTAGCATTTCCTTCCGCATCAATTTCCATTTGAGTAAATACCATACTGTCTGCTACAAGATTTAATGAGCCTGCAGGAGTCCAGTTATCACTTAAAGTAACACCTTGGAGGTCTTTAGCATTAAAGTTAAAATCTATGCTCCAAGTAATTTCACCTGTTACAGCATCGTAACTTTCGTATGACTTATTAAGAGGTTCTCCGCGCTTAATTGTTACTGTCGCTCCTGCACTTACATCATCTAACTCATCATCTGTTAATGTTGCATTATTATTAAACTCAGATACTTCATCGTCTGTAACTGTCGTCACATACTCTATCTTGTACGCTTTATTAATATCTCCAAATGGAATATTAAGTGTATTACCTGAAACGCTTGGTGTAATTGAAATCTCTTCACCTTCACTTATAATGTTACCTTCTAAGTCTACATTAAGTTCTGTTACTTTAAGACTTCCATCAAGGTATTCAGTGCCTTTAGGGAGTACATCTGATACCGTTGCATTCTTCAGGCTTTCACGATCTCTGTTAATCGTAACTTCCCAGTTGAGTTCATTTGCATTATATGATGTATTCGGTTCTCCAGTTTTTTCAATTGTTTTTTCTTTCTCACTTAAATTGACAGGGAATCTCTTTTCGCCTTCATCGCCAATTGGAGATACTATAACTTCGCCATTTTCAACTTCTGCATTTTCACTGTCAATCGAAGTATATATATTTAAATATCCTCTTACTTGACTAAGGTTTTCAACAGCGTTTAAAAATGTGAATTCTACTGTTCCGTCCATATTCACTACAAAATCAACAACATCGTCACCTTCTGGAGTAGTCAATGTTCCATCTGTTGCTGTGAAAATATTCAATGCATCGGGGATATTAAAAGCAACAGTATCACCCTCTTTATAAGTGTGACCATCTACAAGCTCCCAGTTCAATCTCACTATAAATTCATCATCTAGATCTGGAAGGTTAGCATTTTCTTTACTTATTTCCTCTTCATTCATGTCGAGGAATGAATTTATTTCAAGTAAGAAACTCTCTCCGTCAGCTGCTGTTGCTATTTCTTCATCTACTGCTAAAGGAACTACAAGTGCAGCTTCTTCGGCAATTGGATTAATTACAGCTTCTTCAGCATCTTCTTCTATCATATCAGTATTGAAGTTTACCGGTACTTGCATCACCATATCTTCATTACTCACTGCCTCAGCAGATTCTAAAAACTCTACTTCCACTACACCGTTATTATTAATTGTATAATTTCCGACTTCACTGCCGCCAGCCATTGCTTTATCGTTGACCGCTTCAGCAGTTGTTACACTGTCCGGTAAATTATATGTTACTTTGTCATTCTCTTCATAATTATGATCAGAAGTAAGATGACCCTTCATTTCTAAAATGAACGTTTCTTCCGCTTCTATTGCATTTTCAACAGTAATTTTTTCATTATCTGTATTTAATGCATCTTTAATATTTAAAGAAAATCCTTGCTTCTCTGCTACTGCTATAGGAACAATCAATGCTGCTTCATCAGCGATTGGATTTATAACAGCTTCTTCAGCACTTTTTTCTATGTAATCAGTATTGAAGTTCACTTTTACTTGCAATGCCATATTTTTATTACTTACTGCTTCAGCAGCTTCTAAAAATTCGACTTCCACTACACCGTTATTATTAATTGTGTAGTTTGCAACTGCACTGTTACCTGCCATTACTTTATCGTTAACCGATTCAGAAGGTGTTACACCTGCAGGCAAGTTAAATTTCACTTTATCTTCTGCTCTATAGTTATGATCTGAAGCAAGATGACCATTCAATTCTAATATGAATGTTTCTTCCGCTTCTATTGCATTTTCAGCAGTAATTTTTTGATTATCTATGTTTAATGCATTTTTAATTTCCAGTGTGAATCCGTGTCTTTCTTCTTCAGCTTCTGCTTTTTCAGCTGCTTCCTCTTCTGCGGCTTTTTCTTCTTCAGCCGCTGCCTTTTCTTCTTCAGCCGCTGCCTTTTCTGCTTCAGCCGCTGCCTTTTCTGCTTCTTCAGCTGCAACTTTCTCTGCTTCTGCTGCTGCCGCTTTCTCTGCTTCTGCTGCTGCCGCTTTCTCTGCTTCTTCAGCTGCTGCCTTTTCTGCTTCTTCAGCCGCCGCCTTTTCTGCTTCTTCAGCTGCCGCTTTCTCTGCTTTTTCAGCTGCTGCCTTTTCTGCTTCTTCAGCCGCCGCCTTCTCTGCTTCAATTGTAGTTTCTAATTGCTTAGTTTCATCGTCATTCGTAACTTCAGCAGCTACAATTGATAACGGTGATGTAAGAATAGAACTTAAAATCAAGATCAAAGCAAGGTACGTAAAAATAAACTTTTTCAAATCATGTCCTCCTTATTAAATTAGAATTTCAATGTTATACGGGGTATACTCCAAGGTGCATAAACGAGGGCGTTCCTAGGGGAGGTTCAAAGTTCTTCTATCTTTTTACTAAAACATTTGCATCGCCGTAAAAACACGTTATTATTTCCGTTTTTCAAGTAAATAAATTTCTTTAAGAAATTTATTTATACCGTCCGATAACATTTACTACCTATATAATTATAGTTAATTTACAACTTTTTATAAAATCATCTTTTTGATTTAAATACAAATTAATGATAATTTATTTACTGAAAATAAAAGAAGACCCCGGTTTATAACCGGGGTCTTCTTAAAATTTATTGCTTTTATAGATATCAATAATCTACTAGTTATCTGTTTTTAATTTCTTGCTCATAAATACTAATACAGCACCGAATATCGTTAGTAACCCTGCAGCTGCATAGTTAGTCGAATCCGCTTCACCTGTATTCGGGAGTTCTTCTCCGTCATACGAGGTTGTCTGTTCAGCTTTCACATTCTCTTCGAGTTCAAGCTTCTGTTCTGCTGTTAAATCTTTTTCTTCAATAATTTTTGAAGACATTACACGTGATACTCTCTGATCCAGTGTGGATAAGTCATCATAGATACTCTCTTCGTTAAATGAAATTCCATTTAAAATATCTCCGTAGTCATAACGGTATAATTTCTTCTTCTCAGTTCCAACAGCACTCGGGTCTTCTTCAGCAGATTCTGTTCCTGCTTCAGGTTCAGCGTTATCGTTTTCAGGCACTGCTTCCTGATGTTCTTCCACAGTGTCTTCTGCCGGCTGTTCTGTTACAGCGTTTTCCTCTGTTGAAGATTCTTCCGTACTTTCTTCACCTTCAGGCTCAACTGGTTCTATCGGGTCGATTTGCTCTGTCGGCAATTCTATAACATCTTGTTCTTCTCCAATATCCCCTTCTTGAGTGCTTTCTCCGCCGTTATCAGGTTCTTCTGTTACAGGCATTTCAGGTGTACTGTCAGCTTCATATTCACTATCTTCCACTGTCTCTGAAGGAGTCTCTTCTTCTCCTTCAGGTACTTCTGTTTCTTCATCTTCCTGAGCTGTCTCTTCATTATGCTCAGGTTCTGCTGGAGTTTCCACCTGATTTTCTTCAGGTTCTGCAGGCTGCAGTATCGGTGCGGATTCTTCATTCTCACCGCCGCTGTTATCAACCGCTTCTTCTTCAACATTCTCTGAATTTGACTCTGTATTTGTGTCAATATCATTATTATAAGTATTTACGTCTGGTTCTGGTGTTACTTCTTCAGTCGCCGCTTCTCCCGGTGTGTTTTCCGGTGTTTCCACGTTCTCTTGTGACTCTGTTTCTTCATTAATTGTCTGTTCTGTATTTTGTACTTCGGCTGAATCTGCAGCAGTCTCAGCTTCCATACTTTCATCTATCTCTTCGTCAGCATAAGCAATGTTAGGGATTAGTACAGTGGACAGCAGCAGTAAAGATGCCAGCTTCATTTTTTTAACTTTTGATTTTCGCATTGTTTCCCCTCCACGCATCCTGAAATAAATTATACATTTCAGCGGACTTTCCACATTAATGTACAACTTATTATAGTTGATGAATGAGGGTATTTCTATACAATATCAAAGTTGTTACATAACCTTAATATTCACGTATTATTATGTAATTTTACTAGTGCGTCATATCATATGTGTTAATAATCGTCTCATATGCGCTCGATCCGAGTTCTTTGCACACATAGAAAAACAGCACATCACAAATAATCAGCTGAGCAATACGGCTTGTCATATTCATATACTGAATATTTGTTTCTTCTTCAGTAATTTCAATGGCAATATCCGAATTTCTCTTCGCAATCGATGAGTGATTCTGCGTTAAAATAATCGTCATTACATCTAATTTTTTAGCGAGTTTAACGATTTCAATAACTTCCTGTGTTTTACCCGATAAAGTAATCACAAACAGTACGTCATTCGGTTTTGCGTTTGTTAAACGTGTCATACATAAATACTTATCAGCAGTAAAGAAGGCATTGATGTTCACCCGGTGTAATTTTTGTTCCATGTCATGTCCGACATTTGCCGAGTCCCCGACTCCGAATATAAATGTATTATCCGCTTCAACCATATGCTGTGCAGCTTCCTGCATGCGTTTACGATTGACGATTTTCTCTGTGTTATACAGAGCCTGTATCGTATTTTTAAACACTTTATCAAAGATATCCGCATGAGTATCCTCTTCAAGTTCGATGACACGTGAAATTTTTTCCTGTTCCAATGTGTGCAGTTCTTTCGCAAGTTCTACTTTTAATTCTTTAATTCCCTGCAGACCGATTCTTTTAGCGAATCGTACAATCGCCGCATCACTCGTCGATGAGTGTTTGGCAATTTCCTTAACAGGCATATTGATAACTTTATTTGGATTTTCCAGCATAAAATTCGCGATACGCTGTTCGACCGGCGTCATATATTCCAGCCGTTTATTAATCTGACTAAGTACAGAAAACATAATTAACCACCTCTTTTTACTGTTATGTTGACACTTGATATGAATAATATGGTGTAATTATATCACTTATTACAATATATTGTTACAGGTTATTACTTCTATTTTTAAAACTATCTAATTTTTCGCTATATTTATATCCGTTATTGTAACCCTAGCGGATACTGAGTTAACTGTACACGGCAGTCTCCAAATTCAGTTACCATCTCGAGTCCTGCAGCATTATCACTTGGGAAAATTCTTGCTGTCATTGTATATTTTCCGTCGTTAATAAATACTTCAATGCTCGATTTATCCACGTAAATTCTCATATCATTAAGGTCTTCTTCCAGCTTAATCTGACGCACCAGACCATCTACATTCAATATTTCTTCCCCGCTGAAGGTACGGTCCAATGTAAGAATACGCTCATCACTGTCGTAAACGATTTTAGTTTCATGACGTGTGTTTTTGCGCATATATATATGCAGTATCGAAGCATTGTTTTCCAGTATATCGATATTCAGTTCATATACTTCACCGTAAAAAGCCGTCAGTTTCGTCGGATATTCTTTGAAATATCCTTCAGCTGTAATTGCTTCACCGCGCATCTTCTCCAAATTAGGATGAGGCAGCTGTCTGATTCTGTCTCCGTCTATTGTCAGTATCCGCGGTATTGTCATTGCATTGACTGTTTTGTCTACAGCTGAAGGATAGCCGCTTTCTTCTGCTGCCATCCATGCAATCAGCACTCTGTTGCCGTCTTCATCTACTGTCGTTGCAGGACGGTAGAAATCAAAGCCGCCGTCAAATTCATAGAATTCATCGTGTACGAAGTAATTCCCCTGACGTTCGAAATCACCAATCATATAACCCGACTGGTAAATATTCCAAAAGTTTGTAGCGAATTTATCGAGTCCTCTTGGATTGAATATAAATACTGAATCCATATCAAGGTCGAAAAACTCCGGCTGTTCCCATAAATAACCGAATACTTTGTAGCCGGTATCCAGTTCACCGTCAAATTTCAAGTCTTCCACTGACGGACCACGGTATATTAACACCCTGCCGAACTCTTCTCTGTTCATCGTTCCGACGAACATCACTACTTCCCTGTCGATTACAGTAACGTAAGGATTCCGGAAATATTCAGTGTAACCCGGAGCGATATTTCTGATCAGCGGGCTTCGGTATTTCTGAACTTTGCCGTCGGTATTCATATAACCGCCGAGCTGAGCAGTCATCAGCTCATCGCCTCTCAGACGCTCCCCGGTATAAAAGTAGCTGATTTCATTAAACACTTTTGACAAGCTTCCGCCGAATATATTTTCAGCATCATACAGCGAGTCCGGTTTAATTTTTACGCCTTCACTGCGAAATGTCACAAGATCTTTTGAGGTTGCATGATATATGTATTTACTGTCAGGTGTTTCTGTTAAATCACTGTCCGGCGACCATTCATAAAATAAATGATAAATACCATTTACATAATTAAATCCCGTCGGCGCACCTAAAAACCCAAATGGCGGCTGAACATGATATACCTGTTTCCACTTCGAATCATCAGCTGCTTGTATTAAATCGTCTATCTCTGCGCGCGAAATTTCTTCAAGTTTTTTTGGCATATATGTTCAAGTCCTCCCATTTTATTGTATCTCATCTTCCAATTGCTGCTGTTCTGCTTTTAAATATCTGCGGTAGCCGATTTTCGAAATATGAATACTGATCTCATATAAAATAATCATCGGAACTGTCAGCAGTAAGTGTGTCATAATGTCCGGCGGAGCAATAATTGCTGCCAGTACAAACATAATGAAATATGCATATTTTCTATTCTTCTTCAGGAACATCGGCGTAATAATACCCAGCTGTGTTAAGAACAATGTGAGTACCGGCATTTGGAATATAAAGCCGAACGGCAGTATCGTTCTGAACAGGAACCCGAAATACTGGTTGATGCCAATCGTCGTTTCAATTCCCATTTCAACGGATAAATCAAATGTAAATTTAATAATATACGGTACTACAACAAAGTAGCCAAATGCGATACCAATCAGCATTAAAATCATGACTACCGGTATGTACAGCAATGTTACTTTACGTTCTTTCTCATACAGCCCAGGCGTGATAAATGACCACAGCTGATACATAATAACCGGTAAAATTATAATAAAGGCAATCGCCACAATAACAATTAAATAAATTTTCAGCGGATCTGTAACCTGGAATGCGTGCATCTGAACATTTTCTGTCCACGGTGCATTCTGCAATTGATATATTAACGGTTTTGAAAAGTAAAAACCGACAAACAGTGCGGCAGCAAAGAAGTACATTACCGTCAATAAGCGCTTTCTGAGTTCCTCAAAATGCTCGGTAAATTCTCTTTCCTCATCGGCCATTTAAATCACCTCTTTAAAAAAAGGCGGCTTTCGCCACCCTCTCATTTATGCTTCTGATTCAATTTTTTTAGGTTCTTCTTTTTTTGCTTCTTCTTCTGATTTTCTGCTGACTTTTACTTCTTCGTCATCATCGTCATCAGCAAGACCTTTAGTAGCGTCTTTAAATTCTTTCAGTGTAGAACCAACTGCTTTACCGAACTGCGGAAGTTTCTTAGGTCCGAAAATGATAAGCGCTACAACTGCAATAACGATTAAACTTACTGGAGTAACCGCCATTAATGTATTTGGTAAAAGAACTTCTATCATGAATACCCCTCCTATTTATTTTTCATCTGGAAAAATAGTGCCTGCAGCTCTACGCCTAAGTCAATACTGTGTACAGTCACATCAGGACCAGTGCTCAGCCGGATAGGTGTAAAGTTAAGAATGCCTTTAATCCCTGCTCGTTCTAAACGTTCTGCGGACTCTTGTCCAGCTTCCAATGGCACTGTCATAATTGCAACTTCAACGTTCTCCTGCTGTATGATTGCCTCTAAATCATCTGTATGAAAAATATTAATATCATTAATCTTATTTCCTACGAGTGATTCGTTGCTGTCAAAAGCGCCAACTACATTCATTTTATCATGAATGTTGGCAAATTTGTAGTTCAATAACGCACTGCCAAGATTACCTGCACCAAGAAGAATTACATTTTTTACATTGCTGCCCTGGATGTGTTCCAGGAAGAACTTAAGCAGGCTGCTGACGTTGTAGCCATAACCTTTTCTGCCTAATTCTCCAAAATAAGAAAAGTCCCTGCGGATAGTCGCTGAGTCAATGTCTAATGCTTCACTAATTTCTTTCGAGGAAACTCTATCATTACCATTATTCTCTTCTTGTTTGAAGTAACGATAATAAAGCGGTAGACGTTTCATAGTTGCATTAGGGATTTTTTTCTTGTTAGACATTCCCTTTCACCTCTATATTTCTAGTCGCTCAATTATAACATAATATATAGACGCTGCCACCGGTTTATCTGGTCGAATTATGTCGTTTTTTCGTGTAAACTGGAGAGTGAAATGAGGTAGGCAATAATGATACTTTTACAATTGGGAAATGTCTCGAAGGCATACGGAACGAATACAATTTTTGAGAATCTGGATCTGGAAGTAAAGTCCGGAGAAACGCTTGGTATCGTCGGGAAAAACGGCGCAGGCAAAAGTACTTTAATGAAAGTCATGGCTAATGAACTGACATATGACAGCGGCACAATCAGCATGCCGAAAAATGTTTCACTCGGATATCTTGCCCAGCAGATGACACTCGAGTCAGAAGAAACTGTCAGAGATGAAATGCAGAAGCCGTTCTCGCATATTCTTAAAATGAATACTGATATGGCTGAAATCGCTGAATGGCTTGCTGAACATGAGCATACACATCCGGACTATAATGAAAAACTTAAAAGATATGAAAATATACAGCTCAGGTACGAACACAGTGACGGGTATACAATCGATGCCCAGATTAAAAGTGTACTGACGGGGCTGCAGTTTACAGAAACTGATCTGGAACGCAAAGTCGAAGAGTTTTCAGGCGGTCAAAAAACACGTCTCGCTCTTGGTAAGATGCTCCTCACGAAACCGGATCTGCTGCTTCTCGATGAGCCTACCAACCATTTGGATATGGCGACTGTTGAATGGCTGGAGCAGTATTTGAAGAGCTACGATGGCGCCGTGGTTATTATCAGTCACGACCGTTACTTCCTCGACCGCACAGTCGATAAAATTTATGAAATCGAATTGCATCGTGGAACGCTCTATCACACGAACTATACAAATTACGTTAAAGAAAAAGAGAAAACACACCGTCTCAGAATGAAGCAGTATGAGCGTGAACAGGGCGAAGTTAAACGCTTAGAGACTTTTATCGATAAAAATATTACCCGTGCATCAACTTCAGGCATGGCTAAAGACCGCCGGAAGAAACTTGAAATGATGGACCGTATGGACAAACCGTTCATCGACCGTTCGAGTGCTGACTTCCACTTCACGATTAAACGTGAAAGCGGCAACGATGTCCTCCGTTTAAAAGAATTGTCCATCGGTTACGATGAGACAGTGCTCCGCAGTGATTTATCTTTTAATGTAGATAAAGGGGAACGTCTCGCTATTTTAGGACCGAACGGTATCGGTAAATCCACACTCGCTAAAACAATCGCTAAAATTATTCCGGCACTTTCCGGCAATATTCAGTACGGTACAAATGTGACTATCGGCTACTACGATCAGAAACAAGCCGAGTTTACGTCCCAGAATAATGTACTTGAAGAACTCTGGAAAGAATATCCGCAGATGAAAGAAAGCGACGTCAGAAAAATACTCGGCCGCTTCTTATTTACACAGGATGAAGTAATGAAGCAGGTCAATTCATTAAGCGGCGGAGAAAAAGCAAGAATACAGCTGGCTAAACTGATGCTGGAAGAAAATAATCTTCTTATCCTCGATGAACCGACAAACCATTTGGATATCGACAGTAAGGAAGTGCTGGAAACGGCACTCGAAAATTTCCCGGGAACCATTATCGTCGTCTCTCACGACCGTTACTTCATTGATAAAATTGCGACCCGTGTTATGGAAATTGAACCGCATAAAATAATGATGGTCGACGGCGACTACAGCTACTTCCTGCATAAGAAAAAAGAAGCTGAATTTATGGAAGTACCCGTTGAAGCTGCAGCAGATAAAAAAGAAAACATCTCCGACTATGAAGC
>CANRKV010000036.1 GCA_947631305.1 uncultured Jeotgalicoccus sp. | reverse complement strand
CCTGCAGCATACCGACACCGCCGTCGTTCGTTGAACTGCCGCCGAGACCGATAATGAATTTTCTCGCACCATTATTAAAAGCATGATTAATTAATTCGCCGACGCCGTAAGTTGTGGTCATCAGTGGATTCAATTGAGCTTTAGACAACAATGTTAACCCGCATGCTGATGCGACTTCTATAATTGCAAGACTTTCATCTTTAATTAACCCGTATGAAGCCTCAATCGGTGTACCCAATGGACCTGTTACAGTCATCTCAACGAGACTTCCATTCATACCATCAACAAGCGTTTCAGCCGTGCCTTCACCGCCGTCAGCCATGGCAAATGATCTGACAACAGCATCTGGAAACACCTGTTTTAAACCATTCTCAACAGACAGATTCGCATCAACAGACGGTAAACTGCCTTTAAATGAATCCATTCCCACGATAACTTTCATGTTGGTCTCTCCCAGCTATAACAGTAATTACTCTTAAATTTTAAGGTTTTCTATGATTGTATTTGTCACATCAACTGTATCATGAGTCATAGCGGTCAGCGCAGCCATTATTTAATTATCATGACAACTCTAAAAAATAATATTATTGTGAGAGTTCATGCTCAATTAACGTTATGAGTTTGAAGTACTAACTATTTATGATTATATTAATATACAATTCTAATTGTAGGGAGATAACACTATGAATATCAATAGTATTTTTTCAAATTTAGATTTACTGAATTTATATTTACCTATCATCGCTCTTTCAATACCATATATTTATAAATTTTTTAAAGTTTTCAATTCAGAAGATATAGAATTGAATAAAGAAAATAGAATTCTTAAAAATTTTCTAAGATCCTCCTTAAACTTCCTATTTATATTTTTGTTTTTCTTTTTTATACTTTCCACTTTATCTATCCAAATTATACAATCGTACAATATGGAGTGGGAGATGGTTGAAAATAAGAATAGCATTTATATTACATGTTTATTATTTTACTCATTAGTTTCTAGTATTTTAGCTGGCTATTCTCTCATAATATTTTCGAATTTTAAACAAGAAACATTTTTGCTCTTAGAAGGTTTGCACAGTGAAAAAAAATTTAAAATCATTAATAAAGTTAATGAGCAAGATATTGTAATAATTAAATACCAAGATCCTGAAAAACTTGATACTGTATATGAAAAAGCCTTCGACATAAAAGAAGAAGCTCTAATTTATCAAAGTGTATCCAAAAATTTTTTTAAACAAGATTTTTACTTTATTAAAATTAAAGCTCCACGTTTAATACGATGGGGATTAATGATACTTATTTTATTAGTAGTCGCAGTCTCTACATTTTATACTTATAGTGTTATTTCCGGTTTTATTGAACTGAGTTCATTTATAAATGGATTTTCCTTTCCCCTGCTCTGGATATGTCTGATTATCTCTCTAACTTCTATTGTTCCAATAGTTGCAGGAATTATTTTTCTTATAAAAGCTTATAAATCCAAATGGTATAAATAAACCTTGGATATTTAATATGCTTATAATAAGGGTATAGATGAAAAAGTATATTTAGGAGGCTCACAATGAATTCTTTCAAAGCTTTAGTTGCTGATAAAACTGATGAAGGCACAGAAATGAGTGTTAAAAATTTAAATATAGAGGACTTATCCGAAGGTGACGTAATGATTGACGTTCACTATTCCAGCGTGAATTATAAAGATGGCATGGTTGCAGCGGAAGGTCAGATTGCTGAAAACTTCCCGATTATTCCAGGGATTGACCTTGCTGGCGAAGTGATTGAATCGACTGATGACAAGTTTAAAAAGGGTGATTCAGTCATCGCGACAAGTTACAAAATCGGGACAGGGATTTCAGGCGGATTTTCTGAAATTGCACGTATTCCCGCAGAATATGTCGTGCCATTACCTGACGGCCTGACATTAAAAGAGTCGATGGAATTAGGTACTGCCGGATTTACTGCAGGCATCTCTATTTCAAAACTTGAACAGGCAGGCGTTACACCGGATAACGGTGAAGTACTCGTTGCCGGTGCTTCCGGTGGTGCCGGAAGTTTATCGATCAGTATGCTCGCTGCTTTAGGATACGATGTCGTCGCAAGTACAGGCAGCATGGATGAAAAAGATTATTTAACATCACTCGGTGCGAAGAAAGTCATTCACCGTGATGACGTCGTTAATGATGATAAAAAACCCGTTCATAAACCTCAGTATCAAGCCGCAATTGACCCGGTCGGCGGGAAAACGACAGAGTATATTATTAAAACGCTTAAACCCGAAGGTGCACTTGCTACATTCGGACTGGTGGGAGGTATTCAAGTCCATACGACTGTACTGCCGTTCATCGGACGCGGTATTCAGTGGCTCGGTGTAGATTCTGTTTTCTATCCAATGGAGCAGCGCATAAAAGTCTGGGACAGACTGGCGAAAGATTTAAAACCGGAAATACTCAACAAAGATGTTGTTAATGAAGTCAGCCTTGAGGAGCTTCCTCAGGTACTTCATGATATAATCGACGGCAAGGTCAGAGGCCGTACAATTGTTAATTTAAAAAACAGCTAGAATAACACAACAGGAGTGAAAGCAAATGGGATTGGGGAGCTTCGCGATTTTCACGGGGTTAATACTGACAGTTGGGCTTTATATTATTACCTGCCTGTCTTTCTATTTTATTATCAGGAAAGCCGGGTACAGAAATAAGTGGATGGCATTTATGCCGATACTTTCAACGTATAAGCAGCTTTGTTTCGTATACGATTACTTTAAGGGGTATCAAGTGCTGGAAGGTACGATGCCTGCAGTAAAATATCAGGATGTCAGAAGGAATTTTGTTTCATCGGCGACAGCTGCATATGTTATTCTGCTGTTTGTAGGAGCATTTATCGCTATAATGCTGCTGGAGCTCAGCGGTGTTGTCATTGAAGATAGTTCTATAGATATGATTACTAATATAACTGGCATAATTTTCAATGCTGCTATCGGTTTCTTTATTTTAAGAAGTTTTATAAATAAGGAAACCGGAGAAAAAACCTCGCCATTAATGATTTTTGTACTGATTGTTCTTGGTATTGTCACTTTAGGCCTGAGCTGGATTGCAGTGTATTTCTATTTCGGCTTAAACGACAAACATTATTATGTACTCAATTTAAATGAATTAGATGAAACTGAAGAAGCCCCCGGTTATTAACCGGAGGCTTCTTTTTATATTATAAAGTTTTAGGATAAGGATCATCCGGCAGTCTCAGTACATCGAAATCATTCGTTACCGCCTGATACAGCTGAACTAATTCAGCTGCTATACCTGAAGCACCGTCCAGATAACCAATTTTAGCAGTCACATGACCAGGGTCTGTTCTGTCGAATGCGTGATACCAGCATGCACCTGTGTTTTCTTCATAGACACTTTCGCTCAATAGCTGCTTGCCGACACGTTTTGCATAATTTAAATATTTCTCTTCACCAGTCTCTGCCCACATTCCGATAAACACACTGCTCATTCCTGCCGATCCGCAGCATTGTGATGCAACGTTCCAGTAACCGTCTGAGTGAAGTTCCGGTGCGCCTGTATTAAGGATTCCGTTGATGATTTTTTCTGTCCACTCTTTATACTCCGCTTCACCAGTCACTTTATACAGCTTGTAAAATAAGCGGATAGTACCTGCTGCACCATGACATAGTCCAAGATAATGCACATCTTTTAAATAAGGAAAACTGTGCGGGAATAAAATATTTTCTCCTTCAACTGTCGCTATCGATTGAATATATTTTGCTCCTTTTTCCGCTGCTGCGAGATATCTCTCATCTTTATTTTTTTCAAATAAAGTGGCCATCGCATAAGCAACGCCTGCGGTACCATAGAAGTAATTCGGCATGATGCTGTCTTCAGGAATACCAAAGTAAGCAGGACTTATTGTTGGCCATGTCATATACCCGTTTTCTTCACGACCATCATTCAATATTTTTTCGCCTGCTTTTAAAGCAAGCTCATACCAGTCTGTTCTCTTATGTTTTTCTGATGCTTTAATTAAAAATAATATAATGCCGGAGTCAAAGAAAATCGCAGGTTCATCTGTCCAGACAATTCCTTTATCTGTCTGACGTGCAGCATTAGCTGTTTCTTCAATCAGCTGGATGGCAAATTCATCAAATTCCGCCATTCCTGAAACTTCTGCCAGTTCACCAAATACATAAGCAATCCCGGATACACCGTTCAGCACACCCCACTCTGAATCCTCGATATTCCCGCCGTACTGCTGCATTCTCACTTCACAGTCCCAATTGCTGATAATGTATTTACCCGCCTTAACAGCATCTTCTAAATAACTGTTATCATTCGCTGCCCGTGCCAGCTGAGTCAGAAAGTAAATCACACCTGGTGAACCGCTGTATAAAGAAAATTGCCCCATAAATGTATCTTCATGCGGTTCAGCCGGAGAGAACGGTTCTTCTTCCCAGTAGATACCTTCCGGTGTTTCAATCGCAGTATTCTTAAACATTTTTGCTGCTGATGCAGCAGCTGTCAAATAGTCTTCAGTTTCCGGTTCATGAAATAAAGGTCTTAATTGATTCGACATTCACACACTCCTTATTAAAAACTGTGATGATACTATATTTGGTCCCATTATATAACAATGTTTCAGCTTTTAATTCTACGAACCTTTTCATTTCTCAATCTAAGATAAAAAATAACTCTGTATAGATTAATCTATACAGAGTTTTTACTTGTTATTCAAATAAAATTTTACCTTCAATCTTAATATCTGCATCTGCTCTTTTAAGCAGATTGCCGATATGACAGCCCATGTCTGCAGTATTAAATGCACGTTCCACAAACTTAATCTCTTCTTCTGTTGCACTTTCAGGCAGACTGACTTCAGGATAATGAATGATTTTTAATCCTTTATCTTTCGAATTCGCTGCATCTGTCGTCATCGTGAGACTTATTACCGGTAAGTTTCTCGCTGCAGTTAAAGCGATTAATGTCATTGCATAGCAGGATGCTGCCGAAGCTGCGAGCAGATCTGTTGGATTTGCACCATCACCGCTACCGCCCGACACCGTCGGTATTGCGATTGGCGTGTCCATTTTATCTCCTGTAATTGTTCCGTTTCCTTTTGTACTTCCGTTCCAAACAGTTTTTAAATGAACCACATATATCCCTCACCTTAATTTATTATTTACTGCATCAATATCTCAATCCATATTTTAATGGCTGTTCCTAAAATGAGTATTCCAAGCATCCACTGCAGTATTTTTGTATTAATCTTTTGACCAGCCTTCGCACCGAGCGGCGCAGCAATCAAACTTGCGATTATCATAATAACTGCAGGTCCGTACAATACCTGGTCCGTTACTATTTTCCCTGCTGTTGTACCGATAGAGGAAATAAAAGTCACAGCGAGACTCGTTGCAATCGTAACTCTTGTCGGGATTTTAAGCACAACAAGCATAATTGGCACTAGAATAAATGCACCGGCTGCTCCTACAATTCCTGAAGCCGCTCCGGTAATGAACGCCAAACCTGCAGCGAGATATTTATTGAAATGTAGCTCTCCTCCAGTCAGGAATGGTACTTCTTTTTTCGGCATGAACATCATTATTACAGCAATCGTTGCAAGAATCACGTAGACGATATTAATCTGATTTTCGGTGAAAAAACCTGAACTGTATCCTCCAATCAGACTTCCAATCAGAATAGCACCGCCCATATAAATAATCAGTTTTAAATTAAGATAACCGCTGCTTTTATAAGCCCAGACTCCGCCGATAGTAGCGAAAAATACCTGGACTGCACTGATACCAGCAACTTCATGCGCTGTAAAAGAAGTAAAGCCGAGCAAGGCGGGAATATAGAGCAGCATCGGATATTTAATAATCGAGCCGCCAATTCCTACCATACCTGATATAAAAGAACCGATAAAACCAATTAAAAATATAATGATGATAAATGAGAACTCCATTATTTCATCGCTTCTTTAATACCTTTATACCCTTTTTCGACATTTACAATGTTATCGAAACCTCGGGCTTTAAGGACACTCATTGCAATCGCCGAACGGACGCCGGATTGGCAATGGACATAAATTTTATTTTCATTATTAAACGGTATATCCGCATTTTGAAGTTTACCAAAATGAATATGAGCTGCACTTTCCAGATTTCCAGCGACATATTCAGAATTCGTACGGACATCAAGAATATGTGAATCATTCATATCTTTAATAAATATTTCCGGGGAAATATTCTCGTAATTATCGTCAGCATACCGTTCTGCCTGATTAATTGGTACGATTAACTGAATGTTATCAAAACCGATAGATGCAAAGTCTTCCTGCAGCGTTTTGCTGTTTTCAGGGTTTGCAATTACCGTCATTGGTTCATTGTAATTAATATACCAGCCGGCAAACTGCAGGAATTTACTATTGTAAGGTACATTAATTGCCCCTTTTTTGAACCCCTTTTTAAACTCTTCTTTACTTCTTAAATCAAAAAGCTGACCCGGTAACATTTCAGGCGTACCCACTGTTACTTCTCTGACTTTAAATTCCGGCAGTCCTTCTTTGTTCACTTTTTTCATTTGTGCAAAATAACTTGGTGGCTCCGGCTGATCACTTGTCAGTTCACTAATAAATGCAGCTCTGTCTGTAACTTTAAGCGCCCAGTTATTTTGTCTTTCATATCCCAGTGTAGACAATGGAACGGCACCAAGTGATTTGCCGCATGCACTTCCTGCACCGTGTCCCGGCCATATCTGCATAAAGTCAGGATAATCTTTCATCTTTTTCAATGAATTAAACATAGCATTTGCACCTTCTTCTGTCGTACCTTCCATGTTTGCAGCTTCTTCAAGTAAATCAGGCCGTCCAATGTCACCGACAAACATAAAGTCTCCGGTAAACATACCCATCGGTTCCGTACTTCCACCGCCATGGTCTGTAAGTACAAATGAGATACTCTCAGGGGTATGTCCCGGTGTGTGAATAACTTTCAATTCCACATTACCGACATTTATAATACTGCCTTCTTTAAGAAATACAGTGTCATCAGGAACATTTTGATATTTCCAGTTCTCATCGCCTTCGTCAGAGACATAAAGCGTCGCACCGAGTTTACGAGATGCATCACGAAGTCCCGAAGCGAAGTCAGCGTGGATATGCGTTTCTGTCGCTTGTGTTATTTTAAAACCTTCAGCATCTGCTGTTTCCGTGTATTCATCCAGTACACGTTTCGGGTCGATAATAATAGCTTCTTTTGTCTTTTGACACGCTACGATGTAGGACGTTTGTGAAAGTTTCTGATCATAAAATTGTTTGAAATACATTTAATACACTCTCCTGTTTTAAAATTTAGTTTTTATATAAATAGATTAAGGTTGCCGTTTTCTGCATCACCAAGATATGTTCCTACACCGCCGAACTCTACATTCGAGAGCAGTTCTTCTTTATCGACTGCCATAATATCCATGCTCATTGTGCAGGCAATCATTTTAACGCCAAGCCTGTCCGCTTTCTCAATCATTTCAGACAGTGCATCGACTTTCTTTTTCTTCATAACATGCTGGATCATTTTAGAACCCATGCCGAGCATATTCATTTTAGAAATCGGCAATTTAGAAGCTGACTTCGGCATCATCATGCTGAACATTTTATCGAGTCCTTTTTTATTTCTTTTTGGTGCATTTGGATCTTTAATAATGTTCAGTCCCCAGAACGTAAAGAACATCGTCACTTCTTTCCCCATGCTTCGTGCACCCGAAGCAATGATAAATGAAGCCAGCGCCTTATCCATATCTCCGCTGAACACAACGATTGTCGCGCCATCATCCGTTTCAGCCATTTTGTGTCCTTCAGTCTGTACCGGTGCTTTCTTTTCCAGAACAACAGTTACATTTTCACCTGATACTTCATTTTTCAGTACGGCATGTCCATGCTTTTTAGCCCATGCTTCAACATCTGTACAAAAGCCGTGATCCGTTACAGTAATTTCCATCTGTTTACCTGTTTCAAGACCGCCCATCACTTCATTAACTTTTAACAGCGGACCTGGGCACTGCAGACCGTGTGCTTCAATTTTGATTCTGTCATCAGCAATATTTGAATTATTTTCAGCTGATGAAACAGCTCTTTCAGTTTCCGTGCTGCTGAATTCCCCTGTATAAGCAGAAAATCCCCCTTCCAGACTGATTGCATTAAAACCATTGGTATTCAATAAATCCGCTGCTGTCTGACTGCGTCTTCCGCTCTTACAGTATGTATAGATTATTTTATCTTTAGGCAATTCATCCATACGCTGCTCCAATTCTGTTAAAGAAATATGTTTTGCTGACGCAACATGGCCCATTTCATATTCAAATGTTTCTCTGACATCAAGCAGATACTCTCCTCCGTTAATCAGTTCATCCGCATCGTTCATATGATAATTAATTTTAGTCAATTTAATAACTTCCTCTCTTTTTCAAATACCTATAGGGGTATCTTAACAAGTGTGATTACCTTTGTCAAATACCTATGGGGGTATATTTTAAAATAAAAAATAAGAACAGATATATTATCTGCTCTTGTTTAATAATTCTACTGCTTCTTTAATTAATTCATCAGCATCCTGATCCGGATTAATCATTGCTTCTTTCACACATTCAACCAGATTCTCACTGATAATTATATTCATTGTACGGTTGAGTGCACTCTTTGCTGCACTCAGCTGAGTCACTACATCTCTGCAGTTCTCACCGTCTTCAATCATTTTTTTCGCACCGTTAATCTGCCCCTGCAGTCGGTTAATACGGTTAATAACTGCTTTATCGTATACATGCTTCTGCTCTTCGACAGTCATATACATACCTCTTTTCATTCGTAGTCAATATGTATATTATATTAGGAAATTGACAATCAGTCAAATACCCCAGTAGGTATTATCTCTCAAAGAACTCACTCATAACTTCCCTAAGCACTGCCGGCATCATTTCAAATGCATTTTTCTTATGCAGCCGTTCGGTCATCTTATGTGCATCTTTGCCGTACGGTCCGATGTTCATCACCGGCGCACTCAGCTGCTGCATTTCTTCAAACGGTATTGTATATGTTTCTCCCCATAACGGCGCATTATTTTTAAACGACTGCCAGCCGTCATCTGCAGGATTATAATTCACATAACTTAAATCTGATATACCGTTGAAATAATGCTTATTCGTCACGTCGTAATTATATTGTTCATGCATCTCACTTTTAGTCGCTTCAATCAATTTTCTCACCAGTTCATCATCCGACGAATTCACTGCGGGCATGTATGGCGGTGCAAACATCAGCACAGTTGCCGGTGCCAGTTCCTGACAATATTCCATCAGCTTATCAGCAATCAGCAGCGTCATCTTCCGTTCGTCTGTCCCGTTCTTTTCAATTACTTCCCTGATTAGTTCATCCGCTTCTTCTGTACTGTATTTATCGATAAAGTACTCAAGGATTTCGTGGTATTCCATTACTCTGATGCAGTTCAGCGCCGGTATGTGGTTGGCTTTACAGATTTCTTCATAATCCGTGCGGCATTCATGCATTGCTTCTTCAGCAATTTCCTTAAATGTTAGCATGACGTCTTTTGCAGTCTGCGACAAAGTGAACACGTTGTACAATGCATAGCTGTGATGCGATGTCTGCACGTCATAATTGTCTTTTAAGTCGTTCGCCTGCAAGCAGACGGGCAGCGGTGTCGTTTCACCGTCATAACTTTCTGTAAAGCGGTTTGTATATTCCATTTTCTTTGTTAAATATGAACTGATGAAATGAGACGTAATACCATTCAGCGGTTCACCTGCATGAGTCGGTACACCGTAAAACAATGCGGCCGGCAAAATTTTACCGATTGAGCCTGAATATATGTAATGATTCTCATCCAGCGGCTGCTGTGTAAATGACGGTTCTCCGTTTAAGAATAGTTTTATATTTAAATTATGAACTTTAGATATTTCGAGAATCCCCGGTACGGCAGCGAGCATGCCTCCGGAACTGACTTCTTCGTCGGGTACTGTCACCAGCAGTAAATTCACCGGCCACTCTTCTTTTACAGCCTGTTCAATTAAATGCATGTGCAGTGTGAGTCCCATCTTCATATCCATTGCACCCCGGCCGAATACATACTGCTCTGTATATAAATCCTCTTTTGCATCCGGTGTCAGGAAATCCGGGTTGTCCCGAAACACCTGCGTCAATTGTTCAGGATTAAATGCAAGCTCCTGCAGCTGGCCGTATTCTTCAGTACCGACTGTATCAAAATGACTGATCAAGACGACTGTATCCGAGCTTTTATCTGTTTTATATAATGCAGTAAATGCATTTCTGTCTTTCCCTGCATCAAATAATTGAATGTTATCCGGATTAGTTTTAAAATAATCCAGTTCTTTAAATTTTGCTGTCAGCTTATGCGGAAAATCAATTTCCCCTTGTGTTCCCGATAAACTTTTCCATCCGACTAATTCATAAAGCAGCACTTCAAGCTGTGCTGCGGATTCCCATAAGTACCCCTGTTGTTCCATATGCAAAACTCCCCTTGTTTACGATAAAATAATATCCGGCATATTTCCCGGGAAACATAGTTCTTTATCCTTTAGTTATACTTTATATTAAAAGTCTTAATATTAAAAATATATTAGTATTTATAATGATACTATAGAAACAAACAAGGAGGCATTTATGTACACTGATAAAGAACTCGGCATTCGTCCAATTAAAGATAATGATTTATTAAAGCTATGGGAATTAATATATCAAGATGAAAATCCGGAATGGAAAAAGTGGGATGCTCCTTATTTTTCACACCATTCAGTTCCTTATGAAACCTTTATGCAAAAAAGCGAAGTATTCGTCGATTCCGACAGCCTGTGGCTGATTACCGTAAACGATGAAATATACGGCATTGTGACGTATTATTTTGAAGATGATATGAAGAAATGGCTGGAAGTCGGCATTGTTATTCATGAAGGAAAGAACTGGGGCAAAGGACTTGGCACACGTGCTTTAAAACTGTGGATTAATCATGTCTTCAATACAGTACCTACCGTAAGAGTTGGTCTTACAACATGGTCAGGTAATGAACGAATGATTCGTGTTGGAGAAAAACTCGGCATGCAGCTTGAAGGCCGAGTCCGGAAAGTCCGTTTCTACAACGGTGAATACTACGATTCAATTCGTATGGGTATTTTAAAAGAAGAATGGGCAGCT
>CANRKV010000035.1 GCA_947631305.1 uncultured Jeotgalicoccus sp. | reverse complement strand
TTTTTAAATCTTCATCAGCAACTGCAAGCGATATACGGATATAATCCTCTGCCCGCCCGCCGAAAGGTTTTCCCGGAGTAGCGAGAATGGATTGTTCCTTAAGCAGATACGCGACGAAACTTTCTCCGTTAAAGCCCGGCGGAACTTTTATCCAGCCGAATATGCCGCCCTGTATCGGTTCTATCGGAATATTTAAATCCATCAGCACTTCATTAATAAAGTCTTTGCGCTTTCTAAATATTTCGTTCTGCGCGGGAATTAACGTGTCAGCATTGTCGAGCGCTGCGATTGCTGCATCCTGTGTGACACCGAAGACTCCGGCATTCGTATGATCCTGAAACTTATTAATACTCTCAATCATTTCTTTGTTCCCTGCTGCAAAACCGATTCTGTAACCCGACATATTGAATCCTTTCGACAGCGAATAAATTTCCATGGATACTTCAAATTCAGGATCGCTTGTTAATATGCTCGGATGAGCCCCGTTAAAGCCGAACGCTGAATAGGCGAAATCGTGGAGAATCTGTGTCTTTGTTCCTTTGAATCTTTGTATTACATCATCAAAGAATAATTTGTCGGCAGAGGCACCGACAGGATTAGACGGATAGTTTAAATAGATAAGATCGGTTTCTTTAAGTTCCGCTTCCAATGAATCAAAATCCGGCAGGTAGCTGTTTTCTTCATACAGCGGCATATCAATCAATTTCGCATGTGCCAGTTCCACTGCAGTAATGTAATCTGCATAGCCAGGATTCGGCAGCATAATGCCCGCTCCCGGATTGACATGTGCCATCGGGAAATTCACCAGTGCATTTTTCGTGCCGAAAAGTATCGCGATATTCTCATCTTCCAGCTCCACATCATATGTTCTCTTGTAAAATCTTTTAATACTGTCTTTTAATTCAGGTTTTCCGCGAAACGCACCGTATTTCTGATTTTCTTCTTTATCAATTGCTGTCTTTACGGCATCTGTAATGACTTTTGGCGTTCTGCCGTCAGGAATACCGACTGCAAGGTTTAACAGCGGTTTGTCTCCTACTTCCAGCTCAGCATTCATCATGCTGCTGAAGTAGCTCGGGCTTAATGAGTTTAATAGTTCACTTCCCATTTATTCATCCTCCTCCGGTTTATCGAATCCTTTAAAGTCTGCATCAATTACTTCATTAAATTCATCAGACTGAACTGCATTAATTAAATCTTCCTCCATTTTAGTACCGGCATCGTCACCGTTAATTACAATCTGGTTTCTAAAGTTTTCGTTCATGTTTTCTAAAGTTAAAGCGTCGTCCAGGCTCATTTCACTCGCAAGTGCAAAGTTACCCGGCACCAGTGACAAACCGATCTGCTCAACGCTTCTCGGAAGCTGACCGGCATCCTGGTAAATAAATTCAAGATTTTTCTTATTATCAATAATGTCCGCTTCATCGATAGCAAACATATCTGCATCTTCACTAATGGTAATCAGACCTGCATCCTGCAGCGTTAAAAATCCGCGGCTGGAGTTAACAGGGTCTAAAGGCAGCGCAACTTCACTGCCTGATGCGATATCTTCCAGTGAATTGAATTCACTGCTGTACAGCCCCATGGGCGCTGTCGGCACCTGAATGATGTTTTTTAAATCTGCATCGTTTTCTTCATTAAAACTCTCCATGAACAATACGTTCTGGAACAGGTTAGCATCGAGGTCTCCGTTGGCAAGTGCATTATTCGGCTGAATATAGTCGCTGTATTCAACTATTTCAACAGAATAGCCCTGCTCTTCAAGGACCGGTTTTAATGCAAAAGATGCCATATCGGCAAACGGCCCGCTAGAAGCTCCGATAGTAATGACTTCTCCCTCATCCTCATATAAAAGAATGCTGGTACCGGCTATAACGACTAGTGTACCGATTAAAAATATTATAATTCCGCGCATTTATCTTTCCTCCGCTCTGTTAGAAATAAAGTCTCCGGCCCACTGAACAATCTGCACAATAATAACAAGCACAATTACTGTCACAATCATCGTCAATGTGTCGTAGCGGTAATAGCCGTACCTGATGGCAAGGTCACCGACCCCGCCGCCTCCGACAACACCCGCTGTTGCACTGAATGCAATAATCGAAATAATCGTCAGTGTAATGGCTTGAGTAATACTCTTCTTAGCCTCCGGCAGAAGGACATCTGTCACGATTAAATATATCGGAGCACCACCTGCAATACTTGCTTCAATGACACCGTCTTTTACACTGTTAAAACTGGATTCAACAAGACGAGCAAAAAGCGGCACTGCTGCGATCGATAATGCAACGCTGGCAAAAACAGGTCCGTGTGAAGCATTAACGAGCCATGTTGCGAACGGCATAATTGCCACGATTAAAATAATAAAAGGGAAAGACCTGATAATATTCACGAGCCAGCCGAGTGTGGCGTTTAACGGTTTAATTTTAAAGAGCAGCGGATGCTGTGTAATATACAGCAGAATACCGAGCGGCAGACCGATCAGTACCGCAAAGAATATTGAAATTGAGACCATCAGTGCCGTTTCTAAAAGTGCACGGTACAATAATGGCCAAAGCTGACTGAAGTTATCCAATATAACCCACCCTTTCTATTCCATGAGAATTGTCGATATGTGTTTTAAGACGCTCGATTTCTTCAACTTTTCCTGAGACCTGGAACATTAAAAATCCAAGCGGCTTTTCTTTAATATATTCGATTCTGCCGTTTAATATACTAATACTTAACTCGAAGTCTCTGTAGAGCTGATTTAAATAATTTTCTTCAGCATTTTCACTTAGAAATTGAATTGTAATAACCTGATTCTCAGGCGTTTCTTTGATTTGTGACGGCACTTCGAAATTATATATCTCCTGCACAAAATCTTTTGTAATCTCCTCTTTAGGATGACTGAAGACATTATATGTGTCGCCGATTTCAATAATTTCACCAGCGGACATCACACCTACACGGTCGGCAATTTCTTTAATAACTTCCATTTCATGAGTAATAATGACTATCGTAATGCCGAGTGTTCTGTTAATACTCTTTAACAGATTTAAAATACTTTTAGTTGTATCCGGATCAAGTGCGCTTGTCGCTTCATCACATAAGAGAATATCGGGGTTATTGGCAAGTGCTCTTGCGATACCGACACGCTGTTTCTGCCCGCCGCTTAAGTTTGCTGCATTGATGCTGGATTTATCGTTTAGACCGACGAGATTTAAGAGTTCTTCAATTCTTGCAGGCACGTCCTTCTTATTGTATTTGCTCGCTTTTAAGACAAATTCAATATTTTCATATACTGTCTTTGATTCAATTAAGTTAAACTGCTGGAAAATCATTCCGATTTTCTGACGCCTTATACGTAAATCTTTAGATGATAATTCAGTCAAATTGTCATCACCGACGGTTACTGTACCCGTTGATGGTTTTTCAAGTAAATTAATCAACCTCACAAGAGTACTTTTCCCGGCACCGGAATAGCCAATCAGTCCGAAAATTTCACCGGTTTCAACTTTTAGTGATGTCGGTTTTAATGCTTCAACATTTCTTCCCTTTAAATGATACGTTTTTGAAACGTTATTCAGCTGAATGCTCATGTATTCCCTCCTATGTATATTAAAAAAGCCATTTATCTATATAGACAAATGGCGTTGTGTGATTATCTTCCAAGCCGCTGCCTGCAGGAATTAGCACAGTACTTAAAAAGCCTGCTGCTGAGACTTCACAGGGCCTGATCCCTCCGTCTCTCTGGATAATTTCATATTTAATTGTATTTCATACTAGAGTAACTCGATTAAATAGTCAAACAATTTTTAATAATTTGTTATCAGCGGGACTCAACCATGCCTTTATAGATAAATTTCCCGCGGCAATGTCTGCAAATATAACGTTTGTTATAGCCTTTAACTCTTTTCGTAAATTGATAACTGCATTTTCTGCACTCATATAAATAAGCTTGTCCTTTATATTTATATGTTCTTGTTTTGGCAATGCCGAGACGCTCAAGTGTTTCGGTAAATTCACGATCTGAATCCCTGTACGGTTTATTTAATGTGTATAGTGCGTAATGAACGCACTCATGATAAAGCACATCAAGAACTGTTTCGGGAGAATTGTTCATAATAAAACTGTTGGACATTACAATCTCTTTCGAAACTACTTTCTTATTCTGCAGTTTGATTTGAAACGCGCCGAGTTTTGATTTCATTCTTTTCGACACTCTGACTGGAATATCGAGCTGGAGTCCGAAATTCTCCTGGAGAAATTTATCGGCATATCTATGTAATTCTGCTGGATTTAATTCTTCACTGTTCATAAAATGTTCACCTTCTTAATGTTTTAACGGCCTTAAAAAAGGCAACAAAAAAAGGGAGATCTAAAGTCTCCCTAACAGATAAATAATATAATATGATATCTAGGCCAAAGGCACTATCGAAGAACGAGTTAGTTAATGATATGAAGAGTATAGCTTTAACTTATGTTGTTCGTTCTGTTATGTATTTCTTAATATATTCTCATTATATTTTAATGTTCAGCATATTTCAAGGTTATTGGCCGATTTCTTTTACTTTGTAACCTGTTTGTAATAAACAGGGTAATATTTCATGGAAATTCGTTTTCTTTAGTGTAATTATTACCTACCCCACGCTGAATAGCAAGTTATTAATTGAAATTAATCTTAAAATGTTTCAGCAGTTCTATTCTGCATGTGCAATCACAATATGCATATCAATCGTGATTTCCTTATCTTCAGCATTTGTAAATGCTTCAAACTGCTCTGTATCTGCATGCCAGCCAAGCGGCGTCATGGAAATTAGATGTTTCAGTGACTGACCGTCAAGGTTTTTCGTATAAGTAATTCGTTCCTCACTTACTACATTAACATTTCTCTTCATCAATTCAAGTGTGTCATTATTCTCATATTCGCTTTCATCAGTATTACTGAACAGTTCATTTCGCAATTCTTTTAAATATCCACTTCCCGGAATAACTTTTATAATGATGCCGTCTTCAGTTAAAATCCGTTTGAATTCAGAATAATTCGCAGGAGATAAAAAGTTCAATATAAATTGACATGACTCATCAGCGAGCGGCGGATTCGCCAGATCCCCGACTACCCATATTGGTGTCTCATAGTTTTTTGCTGCCATCATGACACCTTCTTTTGAAATATCAAGACCGATGCCTGTGAGTTTTTTATCGTTTACTTCATCCAGTATTTTTTCAAGATGAGAACCTTCACCAGACCCTGCATCAAACAGCAAGGCGTCTTTAGTTAACTCATTGTTGATTAATGCCGCGATTTTTTGATGAATCGGTCCATATAACTCAGCGTCGCAAATAATTTTTTGGCGCGCTTCAAATAGTGCATCATCATATTGTGTATTCACTGGCTTCTGAAGCAGATTCACATAACCCTGTTTTGCAAAATCAAAAGTATGATTGTTAATGCAGACAATACTTTTCAGCTCTATGACTTCAACACTTTCATGACAAAGCGGGCATCGCAATTTGCTGCTTATATGATATGCTGCCGCTGCACTCTTTTCTCTTTTCTTCATTTAAATCCCCTGCCTGAACTTATATTAAAATAGAAATATCACTACACCGATTACGAAAAATACCATTCCGATAAAACCCGGTATAAATGCTGCAATCGTCTGAACTTTCGTGCCGCCGATTAAACAGCGTTTAGGTTTATCCGGATCATACAGTACATCAAGCTCATAACCGAACGGGTAACCGTTATTAATTGAACCGTGGGCTGTGACGTTTTTCTTTCTTCTGTAAACTGTACCGTCAACTGAATATTCTATAACAGGATATAAATTATTATCACTGCCGCGCACTTTATCGACGACAATACCTGTTGTTTTATTTGTACATTTCTTTTTCTTCACTGCTACACCAAAAGTATAAATCATCAGTGAAATTAAAATTAGAAAGAGTCCTATAGACCCGAAAACTATAGTTAGTATCTGTTGATCTGTCATTACATGAAACACTCCTGCTGAATTATTATTTTGATAAGTAATTATAGCATAAGGAATACAGACTATTTTATTTGATTCCCCCATTAAAATGACAATGTAAATGTTTTGTAAATTTCTCAAAAGAAATTTTAATACACTGCTTAAAATGGTATATTTTAGCAAGACTATATTTACAGGAGAAGTTAATGAATAAACTTAGAATTCTTTTAGAAATACTATTAGTATCTACAAGGCTCGGACTGACGTCATTTGGAGGCCCGACAGCACATCTTGGTTATTTCCATACTGAATATGTGCGCAGAAAGAAATGGATGGATGAGAAAAGTTACGCAGATCTTGTCGCGCTCTCGCAATTCCTACCTGGACCTGCGTCCAGTCAGGTTGGTATCGGCGTTGGTGTGATGCGCGGCGGCGTACTCGGCGGTCTTACATCATTTGTCGGTTTTACACTGCCATCCGTAATTGTGTTGATGATTTTCGCCTCCCTCTTAACAACATTTGATATCGCAGATGCGGGATGGATACACGGTTTGAAAATTGTTGCAGTCGTTATCGTTGCCCATGCAATTATGGGTATGAGCAAAAACCTGGCACCTGACGTCAAACGGAAAGTAATTGCGCTGTTTGCACTCGTCGCAACTTTACTCTTTCAATCGGTGTTCACACAAGTCGGTGTAATACTGATTGCAGCGGTCATCGGTTTTATTCTTTATAAAAATCATGAAGATGACGATAAGCAAAAAGCAGCAACGTTCCCGATTAAGAAAAGTTTTTCAGCTGTCTGTTTAGTTCTATTTTTCATACTGTTGTTTGCACTGCCCGCTCTTCGTGAATTAACAGGCTCATACTGGGTCGCGGTTGTAGACAGTTTCTACAGAGCAGGCTCACTCGTATTCGGCGGCGGACACGTTGTACTTCCGCTCCTCGAACAGGAACTCGTTCCAATGGGATGGATTTCAGCAGAAGAATTCCTAGCAGGTTACGGTGCAACACAAGCTGTACCTGGTCCGCTGTTTACATTCGCAGCATATCTCGGGACAGTTATGAACGGCTGGATCGGCGGACTGATCGCAACTGTCGCGATATTCCTGCCGGCATTCCTATTAATTTTAGGCGCACTGCCATTCTGGGATATGCTCCGTAATAACGATAAAGTTAAAGGCGCAGTGATGGGCGTAAACGCTGCAGTAATTGGAATATTAATCTCAGCATTATATACACCAATCTGGACCAGCTCAATACTGGAGCCGATTCACTTTGCACTGGCAGCAATACTGTTTGTGATGCTGGTCTACTTCAAACTCCCGCCATGGGTCATTGTGGTGACTGGAGCACTCGGCGGAATGCTGATCGGATTCATTTAAATATTATTAAATCAGCCGCAAACTTTGATTTGCGGCTGTTTTTTGATTGAAAATGGAATGTGGTGGACAATGTTGATTCAACAGAGTACATACAAACCTCTACATAGACAATGTCCATTCAACAAAGTACTTACAAATCTCTACATAGACAATATCGATTCAACAAAGTACTTACAAATCTCTACATAGACAATGTCAATTCAACAGAGTACTTACAAACTGCTACATAGACAACGTCGATTCAACAAAGTACATACAAACCCTTACATAGACAATGTCGATTCAACAGAGTACTTACAAACTGCCACATAGACAATATCGATTCAACAAAGTACTTACAAACCGCTACATAGACAATGTCAATTCAACAAAGTACTTACAAACCGCTATATAGACAATGTCAATTCAACAAAGTACTTACAAACCGCTACATAGACAATGTCAATTCAACAAAGTACTTACAAACCGCTATATAGACAATGTCGATTCTACAGAGTACTTACTCCAGTATTTTTCGTGCACCATCCATTATTTCTTCTATAATTTCGGCTGCACCTTGTTCTTTCACAACAGGACGCAGGTTTTGTCCTGCCCACAGTGACATGTATTCCCCATCATCATTCTTCGCAGCGGCACCTCTGATACTTTTCGTAGCAGTGTTCTGGTAAGGATAAGGCAATGGATCCATAGAAAATTCTTCTATAAATGTATTGAGGATACCTCGCGCTGGTCTTCCTGAGAATACTTTAGTAATGACTGTATCATCTTCTTTACTGTCGAATAGCTTTTGCTTATACGCTTTATGAATTCCCGCTTCTTCACTCGATAAAAACCGAGTTCCAATCTGCACGCCTGATGCACCAAGAGCAAGTGCTGCAGCCAGACTTCTGCCATCATTCGCCCCACCTGCAGCAACTACAGGAATTTTCACATTATCCGCGACTTGCGGTACTAAAGAGAACGTACCGACATCTGCACCATTTTTATGTTTGCTTAAATCAAATGTGCCTCTGTGACCGCCGGCATCTGAGCCCTGTACGATAATAATATCGACTCCATTTTCTTCTGCCAGAATCGCTTCTTCAACTGTTGTGATCATCGATGTAATTATAATGCCATTCTCTTTTGCCTGTTTCACTTTTTCTTCAGGCAGCAGTCCAAATGCTGTACTAATTATCGGTACTTTCTCATCTATTAATACTTGAAATTGTTCATCAAAATAATCTGCTGCATTAAATTTAATATCCAACTCACTGACACCTAAATCTCTGCCGATTCTAAGCAGTTCATTTTTTACTATGTTTTTTTCCTCATCACCCGGTTTGTCAGAGTTTTCAACACAAAATAAATTCACTGAGAACGGCTTAGCTGTGAGTTTACGAATATCATGAATCGCTTTTTTAATATCTTCCGGTTTCATATATGCGGCACCAAGTGTACCAAGTCCTCCTGCATTACTCACATTCGCAATCAATTCAGGCGTGGTTGCTCCCCCTGCCATTCCTGCCTGGATAATCGGATGTTCAATATTCAGCAGTGTGCACAGCTTCGTCTTTAGGCTAATCATTTTAATCATTCCCCTTTAAATATTATTAATCATCTACACCCAGCACTTGTTTCGCCATCTGTTCGTATTCTTTTAGACCTGAAACAATCGCAAATTCTGCAATTGGCACTCCTGAAGCTGCATCCAGTTCAATAATATGTTCTTTCATTTTTGGCCAGTAATAACCGCCGGCTTCTTTATATGCTTCGATTAAATCATCGAGGCCTTTTTCTCCGAACGCTTTATAGTTAAACAGAAAATCTCTCGATACATCTGTCACCTGGGCTTCGGTCCAGTCTATTAATCCTGTCACTTTTGCATTTTTATCAATCATCGTATGTCCTGCATGAACATCCCCATGACTGAATGCTGTTTGTTTTGGCCACATTTGATCATCGTTAATCCACTTCTGCCATCTGTTCCATAATTCTTCAGATACACCGTATTTATTTTTCACTTTTTGCATACGTTCTTTCATTTCTTCCCGTGCTTCCTCTGCTGTATAAATCGCTATTCCTGCATCGGTGAATGCATCTTCAGGAAGAGCATGCATTTCAGCCAGCACCTGACCGAGTGAATGGTTAAATTTTGCAGGCACATTTTCTATATCTATTTCCCAGATATAGTTTCCAATATCATGATCTATTGTACCCGCAGGTACTCCGTCCAGTTTTTTATAAGCAATAAGTTCATCTGTGTATACTTCCCAGTGCGGTGCCTGAAAAGAAACATTGTGTTCATTTACTGTATCCAGTACGTCTTTTTCTGAAGTCGTTCTCGGAAGTACGTCATCCCGTCTTGGAATTCTTAAAACCCAGTCCGTCCCTTTGTCGTCTGCAGCGAATACTGCAAGAAAATCCAGACCGGAATCATTAATCTCAACTGATTCTTTTTCAATTTTAATATCGTGGTCCATTGCGAGCTGTACTGCTTGTTCAGCATTGTTAATCATCGTATATCCCCCTTAAATTTCTATTATCTTAATTATAATTTAAAATAACTCAAATTAACTTTAAAAGACCCCATTTTGATAATTTCAAAACGGAGTCTTTCAATATTTTATTCAGGTGTCTTAGAATTGTTCATACCGGTAACGATATCCATAATATTGTAATCAACAATACGCGCATATCGGCTATCAAGTTCTGCAATTTTTTCCATGTCAGTTTCATCAAGCTTGAAGTCATGGACATCGAGATTTTCTTCCATACGTTCTTTACGGACAGATTTAGGAATGATAATAATACCCTGCTCCAGGTGCCATCTTAAAATAACCTGAGCAACTGTTTTATTGTACTTAGCTGCGATTTCATTCAGCATTTCATCTTCAAGAATACCGTGTTTCGCTTCAGCAAGCGGTCCCCACGATTCTACTTTCACGCCATATTCTTTCATTACTGCCTGAGCATCTTTCTGCTGCAAAAACGGATGCAGTTCAATCTGGTTTACTGCAGGTACAATTTCATTATTTACAATTAAATCTACCAGACGTGTTGAATCAAAATTCGACACACCAATTGCCTTAATTTTGCCTTCTTTATATAACTCTTCCAGTGCACGCCATGAACCGTAGTAGTCCCCAAGTGGCTGGTGTATTAAATATAAATCAAGATAATCTGTGTCAAGTTTATTTAAAGTTTTCTCAAATGCTTTCTTAGCTTTTTCATAACCCTGATCTGCAACCCACAGTTTACTAGTCAGAAAGATTTCTTCGCGCGGCACACCGCTCTTTTTAATTGCATTACCAACGCCTTCTTCATTCCCGTAAGTCGCTGCAGTATCGAGACTGCGGTAACCGACATCCAGTGCGTCAAGAACGCAGCGTTCAGTTTCTTCAGGGTCGACTTGGAAAACACCGTAACCCTCGATTGGCATTTCAATACCATTGTTTAATTTCACCTGTTGCATATGAATACCTCCGGTAGAATATATAGTTTGTCTCACACTCTTTACTATTATTATACAAGTATAATTCTGATTAGAACAAACTGCAATTTTCACGAAATCTCTATTACACTGTTAACTATCAATTTAATAATTTGAGGAGTATACGCTTCTTAATGATAACAAAGATGAATTTGACCCAAAACATGTCTATTCTTTACAGTTGAATAAACTCTTATGAAAATGCGGGTTTTATCACCTGTGAAACAGGGAATTATAAATCAATTACATTTAGGAGTGTTACTGTATGTAAACTTTCGGGAGTGATTGGATGTCCCATGCAATTTTGACTCTGTTTATATTAATTTTCCTGTTTCAAATCGGTGCGTTCGCTAAGAAAAAAGGAGAAATGGCCGGTACACATAACTTTAGTCTGCAATGGCC
>CANRKV010000034.1 GCA_947631305.1 uncultured Jeotgalicoccus sp. | reverse complement strand
CCGACGAATGGAGTTTCTAATATTTTTGGAACGTCAGTAAATTCCGGATGGTTTATAATATAAGCCAGTGCATCAAATCCGATATGGCCAAAACCAAAGTTTTCATGTCTGTCTTTATGTGCGCCAATTGGATTTTTAGAATCATTCATGTGAAGAATTTTAATACGGTCGATACCAACAAGTTTATCAAACTCATTTAACACACCGTCAAAATCGTTTTTAATATCATAGCCTGCGTCGTGAACATGACACGTATCGAATGTGACACTCAAACGTTCGTTGTTCGTAACTCCGTCCATAATATGTGCAATTTCTTCAAATGTACGTCCGATTTCAGAGCCTTTACCCGCCATCGTTTCCAATGCAATCTGCACATCGTTATCGTTAGATAATACTTCGTTAAGCCCTTTAACAATCTGCTTAATTCCTGCTTCACTGCCGGCACCGACGTGTGCACCGGGGTGAAGTACAATCTGTTTTGCACCAAGTGCTTCAGTACGGACGATTTCTTCCTGTAAAAATTCAACGCCTAAATTGAAGACATGAGCTTTTTCAGTATTTGCGATATTAATAATATAAGGTGCGTGGACGACAAAATTTTTAATGCCGAGTTCCGCCATCGCCTGCTGCCCTTTTTCGATATTCAGATCTTCAATTTTTTTACGGCGCGTATTTTGCGGTGCACCGGTATAAATCATAAATGTAGATGCACCGTAATCTGCTGCAGTAGTCACTGACTCTTCCAGCATTTTTTTACCGCTCATCGAAACATGTGATCCCAATAACATTTATATCAACCTCTACTTATTATCTTTTTTATTTCGTTTTTTCTCATTACGAGATTTTGCTTTTGCATAACGTCTGCGTTCCTGACGTTCAAGTTCTTCTTTTTGGAACTTAATTTTCTTTTTATAGCCAGGTTTTACTTTTTTAGGGCTACGCACTTTGTAATTTTGTGTTTTGTTCGTCTTGCTGCGTGTATTTCTGCCTGCACGCTGCGTACGGTCTTTAATTTCTTTCAGCTCACCGCCGCGGATATCTTCATGATTGAAAACATACCCTTTGCCTTCTAGAGCATCAATTTCGTTTTGTTCACTCGGCTCGTAAAGAGTAATCGCAACACCGCTGTATTGTCCTCTGCCGACACGCCCTACTCTGTGAGTAAAGAATTCAATCTGCTTCGGAATATCGTAGTTAATGACATGTGATGCACCGTCAAAATCCAGTCCTCTTGAAGCCAGGTCACTTGCAACAACCCAGTGGTAGTCAAGATTTTCTATTTTTTTAATTTCCTGTGTTCTTTCACGCGGCTTTAATCCCCCGTGGAATAATCCAACGTTTATGCCTGCTTCTTTTAAATAAGCATACAATTCATCGGCACGTTCACGTGAATTGGCAAAAATTAATCCGATATACGGAGTAATATTTTTAGTCAACTCGAGAGTTTTCTCTAATCTGCTGCTTCCTTTTACAGGTACAAGGCTGTAATGAATAGACGCTTTGTTAAGCGGTGTATCAATTACAATAATTTCAGTTTCACCAATGTATTTTTCCATAAAGTGTTTTACCGGTTCAGGGATAGTGGCCGAAAAGACCAGAAACTGGCTTGCTGTCGAAATGCGGTTGGATATATAGTCGACGTCGGCCATAAAGCCTAAATCTACCATTAAGTCTGCTTCATCGATTACAACAGACTTCGCAGAGTGAATATCGAGTGCCTGATTATCGATTAGATCCTTAATTCGTGTCGGTGTTCCAATAACAAGCTGAGGATTTTGACGTGCACGCTCTTCATCGCGTTTCATTTCCGTTCCGCCGATAAATGCACGGCAGCTGATATCATCGAATGATTCGAGAACTTTTCTCGCCATGTTATCCAGCTGTTTAGCAAGTTCTCTCGTCGGCGCCATTACTATAACCTGAGGCGTTTTCTTTGTGCCGTCGATATTGTAAATAAGCGGCAGTAAAAAGGCATGGCTCTTCCCGCTCCCTGTTGCTGACTGTGCAACAACATTACTGCCTTTCAATATACGAGGTATCACGCGCTCCTGCACCATTGTCGGATGTGTAAACCCGACCTTCTCTATTGCATCGAGCATTGTGTTGTTAAATTCAAATCTTTTAAATGCATTTGACATATATGTCACCTGTCCCTTTCAAACTCCTTATCAATTATAACTAAAAATGCATATTTACGCTATAATAATCGTTCATCCATTTGGATGATTTGAATATCCCGTAAAATTAAGTATAATCAGATGTAAGGAGGAGTTCTACTTATGGATATTATAAAAATCTCACCGCGCGGTTACTGTTACGGTGTTGTTGATGCTATGGTGATTGCACGCAACGCTTCTTTAGATCAGTCGCTGCCGCGTCCTATATATATTTTAGGTATGATTGTACACAATAAACATGTGACAGATGCATTTGAAGAAGAAGGCATCATCACACTTGACGGTCCGAACCGTCTTGAAATCCTCGAGCAGATTGAAAACGGTACTGTTATCTTTACAGCACATGGTGTTTCCCCACAGGTAAAAGCACGTGCCAAAGAAAAAGGTCTTGTCTGCATCGATGCAACATGTCCTGATGTGGAATTCACACATGATCTGATCAGAGAAAAAACTGCTGATGATTATGATGTTATCTACATCGGTAAAAAAGATCACCCCGAACCTGAAGGTGCGATTGGTGTTTCACCGGATCACGTTCATTTAATTGAAACTCAGGAAGACGTTGCAACTCTGCCGGACCACCTTGCAGATAAAAAACTTATCGTTACAAACCAGACGACGATGAGCCAATGGGATGTCAGCCATATTATGGACGAACTTAAAGTGCAGTTCCCGCACATTGAAGTCCACAAGGAAATCTGTCTCGCAACTCAGGTCAGACAGGAAGCTGTCGCAGAGCAGGCAGGAGAAGCTGATCTTCTTATCGTAGTCGGCGACCCTAAGAGTAACAACTCTAACCGTCTGACACAGGTTTCAAAAGAAATTGCTCATACGAATGCTTACCGTATCAGTTCGTTAAACGAACTGAAAAACGAATGGCTTGAAGGCGTTGAAAAAGTTGCAGTTACTGCAGGTGCTTCTACACCGACACCAATCGTTAAAGAAGTAATTACGTATATTAAGAACTACAATATTGAGCAGCAGACTGCACCGCAGTCATCAGTACCGATGGCTAAGATTTTACCAAAAATTAAAAACCCTACACCTGTTCAGGTGATGGAATAAAATAAGACTGCGAAATCAAAAATCTTGATTTCGCAGTCTTTTTATTTATTCAAATGGATTTGTTGATACTTGTGATGCTGTAACAGGAACATCGAGCTGTCCGTCAATTAACTCTGCAAGAGCCGACGTCATTATCACTTCCAGGTAATGACCGGCGTCGATTATGTTATGTCCTGCAGCCTTTGCATCATATGCTTCATGATACTTAACGTCACCCGTAATGAGCACGTCTATGCCGCTCTTAAATGCATCTTCACGGTAGCTCATTCCTGCCCCGCCGATAACAGCCGCAGTGTTAATGATTTTATCGTCTGCTTTAACGACATTGACAGTTTTAAGCCCGGTTTTGTTTTCAATCAATTCAACAAGACTGCCGAGTGTATCCCCGTAGTTGAATTTAACACCCAACCCCGTGTCAGCTTCTCTGTCGAGACTGTACACGTCAAACGCGGGCTCTTCATAAGGATGATACTTTCTGACTGCATCAACCACAGCGTGCTGATCCCTGCCGTCAAAAATACATTCTATGACATACTCATCCACACGTTCGAGTTTCCCGGACTCGCCAATCGTCGGATTGGCTTTTGCTTCAGGTTTGAACTGGCCATGGACTTCGTATTCATAGCTTACTTCTGTATAATCTCCCATGTCACCTACCGGTGCATTTTTCAGCAGATTCTGTTTAAACTCTTCTTTATCCTCAGTATTTATATTCACTCTGAGTTTTTTGAAGTTCCCTTTTTGGGGCAGCAGAATTTCAGTTTCAGGATAGCCGAGTGCTGCTGCAATCATATGGCTGACTCCATTCTTCTGATGATCCAGGTTTGTATGCATCGCAATCAAATTAATATCATTCTTAATCAGTTTGCGGATAACCAGTCCCGGACCTTCGTTTACCACTTTTGAAATTTCAGGGAAAATTAAAGGATGATGACTGATAATAACGTTGGCATTTTGCATGACAGCTTCATCGACGGTATCAGCACTGCAGTCAAGCGCAGTAATAATACCTCTGACTGTGTCATCTTCATTACCAACCAGCAGTCCTGTATTATCCCACTTTTCACTATCTGAAAATGGGGCAATTTCGTTTAATTGTTTTAGCAGATCACTTATCTTTAACATTCTCCAGCACCTCATCGACATATTTAAGATTAGATTCAAGTCTCTCAACTTTATCTATATTCTTCTCTCTATCGTTGATACCATTTAATATTTTCTCCATATGACTCTTTTCACGTTCCAGCTGTGCGATAAACACCGGTTCTCTATTTTCTATATTTACAGGACCAAAACGCAGTTCAGCTTCGCTGTATTCAACAGTTTCTTCCGAATGGTCAAAAACAATAATATCGTAAAAATGAGGGCCGTCTTTTAATTGCAGTTCCTCGGTAATCTTATAATTATGTTCAGCCATAATTTTACGGATTGGATAAGGATAAGTATTTGCCTGCACGATAAAGCGCGGTGTACCGTGAACGAACTGCATCCCGCTTTCAATAATACTTGCGATTAATGGTCCGCCCATTCCGCAAATAGTAATTGTATCGGCATCATCCATACTGCGAAGGACAGATAAACCGTCTCCCAATCTGATTTTGATTTCATCGGATAATTTATTCTGCTGCACGTTTTTAACAGAAGAATCATAAGGTCCTCTGGCAATTTCTCCGCATATAGCTTTTTTAATAATGTTTTCATTTACAGCGTAAATTGGTAAATACGCATGATCGGAACCGATATCAACAAGTGCATCTCCAACAATATATTCTGATACTGTCTTTAGCCTCTGATTTAACATTTCCTCACTCCTGTATTAAAAAAAAGACTCCCATCATTGAGAGTCTTTTTTATAGATAATTACTGTTCAGAAAAGAACTGGTATAAAGCTGTAAGTTCTTCATCTGCAATCTGGTCTGCCGAGAATGCAGGCATAGAACCTTGACCATCACGTACGATTGACGTGAATTCATCTTCAGCAAGACTTGTTCCAGCTAATGCAGGACCCATTCCGCCGCTGAAGTCTTGACCGTGACATGAAGCACAGTTATCACGAGCGATACCTTCTGCATCAACGTCGCCGCTTGAAGCTTCTTCGCCGCCGCCTGATTCCTCAGAACCTTCTTCTGTTGCAACGTCTTCCTCACCGTCGTCAGTTGCGCCTAATCCAGAAAGTAAGAACACAAGTCCGATTCCTAAGAAAATAATCAATAAGAATGGAATTATAGGATTTTTATTCATTATGTTACCCCCTCATCTGTTATTCATGTTATCTCATATATAATTGTATCTCAAATTGTGTCAAAGTCAAAACAATTTTGAGAAAATATTACACTCTTAATCCATAAAGTCTTTTAATTTCTTACTTCTTGACGGATGTCTTAATTTACGCAGTGCTTTTGCTTCGATTTGTCTGATACGTTCACGGGTAACACCAAATACTTTACCTACTTCTTCAAGCGTGCGCGTACGTCCGTCGTCAAGACCGAAACGCAGACGAAGAACATTTTCTTCACGGTCAGTTAAAGTATCAAGCACATCTTCAAGCTGTTCTTTTAACAGTTCGTAAGCTGCATGATCCGATGGGCTCTGTGCTTCCTGGTCTTCGATAAAGTCGCCAAGATGGCTGTCGTCTTCTTCACCGATAGGAGTTTCAAGTGAAACAGGCTCCTGAGCAATTTTTAGAATTTCACGGACTTTTTCAGCAGGCAGATCCATTTCTTCACCGATTTCTTCAGGTGTCGGTTCGCGTCCTAAATCCTGAAGCAGCTGGCGCTGAATACGGATAAGTTTGTTGATTGTCTCAACCATGTGTACCGGGATACGGATTGTTCTGGCCTGGTCGGCAATAGCACGTGTAATTGCCTGACGAATCCACCAGGTTGCATAAGTCGAGAATTTAAAACCTTTAGTAAAGTCGAATTTTTCAACAGCTTTAATCAGACCCATGTTTCCTTCCTGAATCAGGTCGAGGAAGAGCATGCCGCGTCCGACATAGCGTTTTGCAATACTAACTACCAGGCGTAAGTTCGCTTCAGCCAGACGGCTTCTCGCGATATCGTCACCCTGTTCGATACGCTTCGCCAGTTCAACTTCTTCAGCAGCAGTTAATAAATCAACGCGCCCGATTTCTTTAAGATACATACGCACAGGGTCGTTAATTTTAACGCCCGGAGGTGCACTCATATCAGAGAGATCCAGTTTTTCATTTGTATCCGACGAATCTTTTTCATTAATCATCTGAACTTCATTTTCGTTTAATTCTTCGAAAAATTCGTCCATGGCATCTGAATCCAGCTCGAAGTTTGCTAATTTATCAGCAACTTCTTCGTGAGACAGCTGGCCGTCCTTTTTCCCTTTTTCCAACAGGTATGCTTTTGCCTGTTCGATAGTTGTGAATTCAAGTTCTTTAATCTCAGCTGCAATTGTTTTTTTCTTCGCCATACTGTGCCTCCTAAGTTATCAAAAACTACATTTTGTACGTCCGGTTAAGCTCAACCAGTTCCTGGGTAAGCTTAATCTGCAGTTCAAAGTCATTTTCACGTTCCGCAATTTCAAGTCTGCGGTATAATTCCTGTTTTTCGTTTTCACTATTTCTTATACCACTTAAATCTTCCAGATAATCATTTATTTCACTATGTGAGACATCTTCATGAATCGACATGCCGTCGAGTTCTATCAGTGTGTCCGTCAGTGCAGGGTCAAGATAATTAAGGGCGAGAGACAGATCGAAAACTGTATGTGCTTCAAAATAGGCACAAAGTCCTCTTATTATATCATAGTAAGGGGCGTAAGTTAAGACATTACCATCCAGCGTATCGCTGTATTCAAGCAGATACTCGCGGTTTACCATCATTATTCTCGTTACGTAGCGTTCTTTTTTTTGACGCTGCGATAATTGCTGACGGCGGGGTTCAGGTACAGCATAGCTTGTCTCCTGTCTAACAGGCTCCGGAATTTGCCCGGATAATGCCTGCTTATCGACACCGAAAATAGAACTGATTGTCCCGATCAGCCGTTCAGCTGTTAAATGATCCGTGACATACTGCATGTCGTTTGCAAGAAGGTTCAAGTGCTGTGTAAACTTCATGTCATTATCTTTTGCATCGTGACGGAGCACTTCTGCTTTAAAATGCAGGTAATGCTGCTGCTGTTCCTGAATGAACTGCTCAAATTTCTCTGCACCAAATGTTTCGATGTATTCATCCGGGTCCATTTTATCGGGAATTTTCTGCACATAAACATTTAAGCCGCGTTTAAGCAGAGTGTCCCCGACTTTCAGCGTAGCATTGCGTCCGGCAGAGTCACCGTCAAACATAATCGTGACGTTCGATGACAGACGTTCCAGCAGATTTAAATTTTCCTGGCTGAGTTCCGTCCCCATCGTTGCAACGATATGTCTGACTTTGGTCATTTTAACTTTTAAAACATCAAGATGCCCTTCCATTAAAATAATGTTATCAAGCTTTCTGACATGCTTTCTGGCATCGTTCAAGTTAAAAAACAGTTCCCGTTTTTTAAATATTTCCGTCTCGGGTGTATTTAAATATTTAGGTTCACTGCCATCGATACTTCTAGCTGTATAGCCGACGTGGTGTCCCTGATGATTTTTTATAGGAATCATAATACGCCCGACAAAGCGGTCGTAATAAGAGAAGTTTTCTTCATTTCTCGACAGCAGTCCTGCCTGATATGCGGTTTCTTCGTTATAACCCTGCTCAAGCAGCGCATTTTTTGCAAAGTAAGACATATTCGGTGCAAAACCGATTTTTTCAGCGCGGATCAGGTCTGTGCTGAATCCTCTGTCCAGCAAGTACTGGAGCGGTTTTTCACCTTCATTTGTGTTCATAAGAAGATGATGGTATAAATCCGTCATATAATCGTGCATGCGGATAAGTGTCATATCGCTCTCAGCAACGTTGCTCGTTTCAGTATCTATTTTTATATTCAGCGGTTCTCCGAGTTTTGCTGCAGCTTCAGAAAATGACATACTCTCAATTTCCATCAGAAACTGGAATACATTCCCGCCCTTTTTACAGCCGAAACAATGTGCGATCTGTTTTTCGGGACTGACGGAAAAGGATGGTGTTTTCTCATCGTGAAACGGACAGAGACCAACATAGTTTCTCCCGCGCCGTTCAAGCTTAATGTAACTTGCAACTAACTCAGTAATGTCGGTCTCGTCTTTTATTTTAGCTATGGTTTCCTCGGGTATTCTCAAATTATCACCCTCTAATATTACTCTCGCTGTCCACGTACTTCATAATAGCATTCGCTGTTTCCTCGATTGCTTTATCAGATACGTCTATTATCGGACAGCCTATTTTGCCGATTATTTCATCGAAGTAAGTCAGTTCGTCTTCAATACGTGTGCTGTTGGCATACATCGCGGTGTCTTTTAAGCCGAGCTGGCTTAAACGCTCCTTGCGGATTTTATATAATGTATCCGGGTTAATGCGTAAAGCGACACACTTTTCAGGATCCACGTCGAATAATTCAGCCGGCGGCTTCACTTCCGGTACGAGCGGAACATTCATCACTTTATATTTCTTTAAAGCTAAAAACTGCGACAGCGGTGTTTTCGAAGTTCTTGAAACACCCAGCAGCACTATATCAGCCTTATCAAGCCCGCTTGTGTCTTTACCATCATCGTATTTTACAGCAAATTCAATTGCTTCAATCTTTTTGAAGTATTCCTCGTCAAGACGGTGAACACGGCCAGGTTCATTGTATGGTTCAAGTCCGGTGGCTTTCGCTATTTCATCCATCAGCGGTCCCATTACATCGATATAGGAAATGTCTTCCTTATCGAGCTCAGCGACCATATATTTTCTTAAATCCGGTGTAATTAAAGTATAGACGACTAATGCATTTTTGCTTTTGGCTAAATCTATCACGTCGTCAATGTCGTCGCAGCTGTCCACGTATGGATAACGGTCGATAACATTATCGGGTGCGTCGATTTTAAATTGTGACAGGCATGCTTTCGTTACGAGTTCGCCTGTTTCTCCGACTGAGTCTGATGCAACGATTATTTTAAAATTCGACATTATTTTTTCACTCCATTAAATTTACAAATACTTTTGTAATATTGGTTTTAGTAATTCTGCCTGTAACTTCAATCCTGCCGTTGCTCTCTTTAACAACCGGCAGTGAATCAATCTGTCTGTCAATGATCTGTTTTGCAACATATAAAAGAAGATCATCCGAATAGCACATCGCAATGTTGGGTGTCCGGGTCATTACTGCACTGACTGGTGTATTTTCTGTATCATTGAAACTCATCGTTCCTTTTAACAGATCTTTTCTTGAGACAACACCAGCCAGAGACTGCTCGTTATCAATAACGTACAGCGTGCCCACATCTTCCAGGAACATCTTGACGATTGCATCGTAAATACTCGTTTCAACCGTGATTAAAATAGGTAAACTCTGTACATCCCGTACTAATATATTATTTACTTTAAGTGCGATGACGTCGTTTGTTTCCTTGCCTGTATAAAAATAACCGACACGGGGTCTTGCATCCAAAAAGCCGGACATCGTCAATATAGCCAGATCCGGTCGTAATGTTGCACGGGTCAATGACAGCTGTGCAGCAATCTTACTGCCGGTAATCGGCCCGTGCTGTTTAACTATGCTTAGAATTTTTTCTTGGCGTTCGTTCAGTTCCACGTTCTCACTCCCAACATTAATATTATATAATATTTACAGAGATAAAGAAATATCATCGTACTTGCATTCATTCTGCTCTAATTATATAATAGCCGTAAGCGAGTCAGGAATGGTGTGAGCCTGGCAACGAAAATGGCATAATAATTTACAAATACAATTAATTTTATATATAAAAGCGAGTTTTCTTACTAAATTGGGTGGAACCGCGGGCTGCGCTCGTCCCTGGATAGCATTTTTTATGCTGTCCAGGGACTTTTTTATATATAAATTAATAATAAAAAGGAGCTGCATTAACTATGAACATGGACACAATTGTAAATCTGGCAAAAACAAGAGGCTTTGTTTTCCCCGGCAGTGAAATCTACGGCGGTCTTGCAAACACTTGGGACTACGGTCCGTTAGGCATCGAACTGAAAAACAACGTTAAAGCTGCATGGTGGAAAAAATTCATTCAGGAGTCTCCGTATAACGTCGGACTGGATGCTGCAATTTTAATGAACCCTAAAACATGGGAAGCTTCAGGTCACTTAAATAACTTTAACGACCCGATGATCGACTGTAAGCAATGTAAATCACGTCACCGTGCTGACAAATTAATTGAAGATGTTATGCAGAAAGAAGATGACACTTTCGTTGCAGACGGTTTATCGTTCGAAGCAATGAAAGAAATAATCGACGATAAAAATATCGACTGCCCGACTTGCGGTGCTCACGAGTACACTGATATTCGTCAGTTCAACTTAATGTTTAAAACATTCCAGGGTGTAACGGAAGGTTCTACTAACGAATTATTCCTGCGTCCTGAAACTGCACAAGGTATCTTTGTTAACTATAAAAACGTTCAGCGCACTATGCGTAAAAAACTTCCGTTCGGTATCGGACAGGTGGGTAAATCATTCCGTAACGAAATTACACCGGGTAACTTCACATTCAGAACACGTGAATTTGATCAGATGGAGTTAGAATTCTTCTGTAAGCCGGGTACAGAAATGGAATGGCAGACTTACTGGAAAGAATTCGCTGTTAAATGGCTGAAAGATTTAAACTTAAGCGAAGAAAATACACGTCTCAGAGAACATGATGATGATGAATTATCACACTACTCTAATGCAACAACTGATATTGAATACAAATTCCCGTTTGGCTGGGGTGAACTGTGGGGCGTTGCCAGCCGTACAGACTATGACCTTCGTCAGCACATGGAACATTCAAACGAAGATTTCAGATATCACGATCCTGAAACTAACGAGAAATATATTCCATACTGCATCGAACCGTCACTCGGCCTTGACCGTATGACACTTGCATTCCTTACAGATGCTTATGACGAAGAAGAACTTGAGTCAGGCGACTCACGCACAGTGCTGCGTCTGCACCCTGCTCTTGCACCGTTTAAAGCGGCAGTATTGCCTTTATCGAAAAAATTAAGCGGTGACGCTATGGAAGTATACAGCATGCTCGCTGCTGACTTTAACATCGAATTCGATGAGTCACA
>CANRKV010000033.1 GCA_947631305.1 uncultured Jeotgalicoccus sp. | reverse complement strand
CATATACAGTCGGCGGCAGATCATCATCAAGAAGCAGCTCATCAGATGATGATGACGACGACGATGACGACGACGATTAATTTTATAAGTTAAATTGTAATGAAATGAACACCTCCACTTTTTGTGGAGGTGTTTTTTGATGTGATGAATTACTACCGTGCCCGACATTGTCCGATAAACTGATTTGCCGGACAGTGTAGAGCTTTTATAAGTAAAATAAGCGGCCGTACGACGTTGAAGCCTTCAAATCCCATTCAGATCCAAAACAAAAAAAGCCCAAAATCCAAAGATTTTGGGCTTTCTCTATATAGGTTCTAGAATAATCCAGTTGAAGAACCGTCAGCGTTTACGTCCATCTTAACAGCTGAAGGAACTTTAGGAAGTCCAGGCATCGTCATGATATCACCAGTAAGTGCAACAACGAATCCCGCACCTGCTTTAGCGATAACTTCACTAACGCTTACTCTGAATCCTGTCGGGCGCCCTAATTTTTTAGGGTCGTCTGATAATGAGTACTGAGTCTTAGCCATACATACCGGGAAGTTGCCCCAGCCGTTAGCTTCGATATCCGCAATTTGTTTTTTAGCTTTAGCAGAGAAATCAACACCGTCTCCGCCGTATACTTCTGTAACAATTTTCTCGATCTTGTCAGCGATTGGCAGTTCATCTTCGTACAGGTGTTTAAAGTCGTTTCCAGCTTCAACTGCTGCTAATACTTCATTAGCTAAGTCAACGCCGCCGTCTCCGCCTTTTTCCCATACTTGTGTTAATGCAACGCGAACGCCCTGATCTTTACACCAGTCAAGAACGAAGTTTCTTTCTTCATCAGTGTCAGTTACAAAGTCGTTTAATGCGATTACTGGCTCAACGCCGAATTTACGAGCGTTTTCTATGTGTTTACCTAAGTTAACAACACCTTCTTTAAGAGCGTCAACGTTAGCTTCGCCTAAGTCGGCTTTAGCTACTCCGCCGTTCATCTTAAGTGCACGGATTGTTGCTACTAAAACGATAGCATCAGGCTGGAATCCGCCCATGCGTGCTTTAATATCCATGAATTTTTCCGCTCCAAGGTCAGAACCGAAACCTGATTCAGTTACAACGATATCAGCAAGCTGTCTTGCAGTGTTTGTTGCAATGATTGAGTTACATCCGTGAGCAATGTTAGCGAATGGTCCACCGTGAATTAATGCAGGTGTACCTTCCATAGTTTGTACCAAGTTAGGTTTGATAGCTTCTTTAAGAAGAAGCGCTAATGCACCTTGAACTTCAAGCTCCCCAACTGTTACTGGTTTTTTGTCGTAGGTATAACCGAATACAATTTTAGCTAATTTTTCTTTAAGATCGATGATGTCGTTTGATAAACATAAAATTGCCATAATTTCACTCGCAACTGTAATATCAAATCCATCTTCGCGCGGAACCCCTCTTGTAGGTCCGCCCAAGCCGACAACGACTTGACGAAGTGCACGGTCGTTCATGTCGATAACACGTTTCCAAGATACACGGCGCGGGTCAATATTTAACGCATTTCCTTGGTGAATGTGGTTATCAATGAATGCACTCAATGCATTATTTGCTGTAGTAATTGCGTGTAGGTCACCGTTAAAGTGTAAGTTGATTTCTTCCATCGGTAGTACTTGTGCATGGCCTCCGCCTGTTGCTCCACCTTTAACACCCATAACAGGTCCAAGTGAAGGTTCACGTAAAGCGACCATTACTTTTTTACCAATTTTATTAAAAGCATCACTTAATCCAACAGTTACTGTTGATTTACCTTCACCTGCAGGTGTCGGGTTCATAGCGGATACAAGAACGATTTTAGAATCTTCCTTGTTTCCTTCAAGTTGGTGGATGTCTACTTTTGCCTTGTATTTACCATACATTTCTAACGCTTCTTCAGGGATTCCTGCTTTTTTAGCAATATCCTGAATTGGTTGTATTGTGGCTTTAGACGCAATCTCTTGGTCAGTCAAATGTGCCATCTTCTCAGCTCCTAAATATAATTTGCAGTTGTAAAACGATTTCACAACTTCATAATCATTATGACATAAAAAAAGAATACAGGCCATTATAAACGGCCTGTATTTCGTAATCTATTTAAATTTTATGATAATTTGTAAATTTAATCATCGTCCATAGACGATAAATCCCCCGCCGGTAAATCGAGCTCCCATGCTTTAAGCACGCGTCTCATAATTTTACCGCTGCGCGTTTTCGGCAGACTGTCTTTAAATTCGATTTCTCTCGGTGCTGCATGCGCCGCGAGTCCGTTCTTCACGAATACCCGGATTTCTTCTTTAAGTTCATCAGTCGGCTCGTAACCGTCTCTTAAAGCGATAAATGCCTTAACGATTTCACCGCGTACAGGGTCAGGCTTACCGATAACTCCCGCTTCCTGCACTGCTTCATGCTCGACCAGTTTAGATTCGATTTCAAATGGTCCGACACGTTCGCCCGCTGTCATAATGACATCGTCGACACGTCCCTGGAACCAGAAATATCCATCTTCATCCTGGTAGGCGGAATCTCCGGAAATATACCAGTCGCCGATAAAGTAAGAATCGTACTTCGGTTTGTTCTTCCAGATTTCACGCATCATTGCCGGCCAGCCTGTCTTCATTGCAAGGTTGCCCATGCGGTTCGGCGGCAGCTCATTACCCTGATCATCGATAATTGTTGCTTCCACACCAGGCAGCGGTTTACCCATCGAACCGCCTTTAATATCCATGGACGGGAAGTTCACAATCATATGTGCCCCTGTTTCAGTCATCCACCACGTATCGTGAATGCGCAGATTAAATACTTCCATACCCCACTTAACAACTTCAGGGTTTAACGGCTCTCCAACTGACAGAATATGTCTCAGTGCCGATAAGTCGTATTTCTCAACAGCATTGTCACTGCCGCCCATCAGCATTCTAAATGCTGTCGGCGCACTGTACCAGACAGTTACTTTCAGTTCTTCAAGCGCGCCGTACCACGATTCAGCAGAGAATCTGCCGCCGACGATAACGTTCGTCGCACGGTTCAGCCACGGTGCGAATATTCCGTATGAAGTTCCTGTTACCCAGCCCGGGTCAGCTGTACACCAGTACACATCGTCTTCTTTTAAATCGAGTACATATTTACCTGAAATATACTGCTGCACCATTGCATACTGTGCATGCAGCACACCTTTAGGCTGACCTGTTGAACCGCTTGTGTAATGTAAAATCAGGCCATCTTCTTTACCGAGCCATTCGATATCAAACTCTGTGGAAGCATTATTAAATTCTTCTTTAAAATTAATATAACGCTCTTCAACGTCATCACCTGCGACAACGACATTTTTTAAGTCCGGCAGATCATCAACCGGAATTCTCGGCAGCAGTTCAGGCGTTGTAATAATTGTCGTTGCTTCACTGTCTTCCATACGGTCTTTTACCGCTTTTTCCATAAATGCTTCAAACAGCGGCCCGACTACAGCGCCGATTTTCAGTGCGCCGAGCAGCGCAAAATAAAGTTCAGGCGAACGTGCCATAAAGATAAAGACGCGGTCCCCTTTTTTAACACCTGCATTCTTTAAAACATTAGCTGCTTTATTTGAGTTCTCTTTCATTTCTTTAAAAGTAAACGACTGGATATTATCTTCCAGTTTATAATGGAGCGCAATCTTATCTCCATGTCCCTCGTCCACATGTTTATCAATAGCTTCATAAGCCATATTTACTTTTCCAGTTTCATACCATGAAAATTCCTTTTCAATATCTTCCCATGAAAAATTTTCTTTTGCCGTTTCGTAATTCGGCATGTTTGCATGTTGATCTGTTGCTTCGTAAAGTTCTACTTTCATTCTTAACGACACCCCTTGTTTATAATTATGATTTCGCTTTCATATGCCCATTATATTGAAAGACAGTTCAGAATTCTATGAAAACGCTTGATTTCTTTTATTTTCTTTATTTTTCATGAAATAAAATCGCTTTCACTTTAGTATAATTTCACTATAATATATAATGATAATGAATTTATTTTTTCATAACATTTAATTACTTTTCAAAGGGGTGTTCCATTGAGGCATCAAAAACACTATTTTAAAACTGAAACAAAAACTGAGAGGGACACCGTCATTATAGAAGGTCCTGTTGACAGTGATACTTTGAAAACATATACATTTGACGATGATTTAACAGCATTCAGACGCCCTAAAGAACAATTTCAGGCGCTGATTGAAATCGCAGAACTTCCGGAAGGAAGAATTATTGTCAGTCATATAAATAAACACATTGTCGGCTACATTATATTTCTTCATCCCGATCCGCTCGAACGCTGGTCGGACGGCAACCATTCATTCATTATGGAACTCGGTGCAGTAGAAGTTTCACTTCCCTACCGGAGCTACGGCCTTGCCGGAAAAATGCTTGAACTATCAACATATGATGATTTTATCGAAAATTATATTATTATTACGACAGAATATTACTGGCACTGGGATTTAAAAAACAGCGGTCTCGATGTCTACGACTATAAAAAACTGATGATCCGTTTAATGCAGCGTGCGGATTATGAAGTATTTCAGACGAATGACCCTGAAATTACCGGTCACCCCGCCAATACACTGATGGCGCGTATAGGGAAAAACATTAATGATAAACAGATGCAGCAGTTTGACGAAATACGTTTTAAAAACCGATTTTTAATTTAACGAGGGGTGCGATTGCATATGCTAGTAGAAAGAATTATGACTTCTCCCGTGGAGACACTCCACGTTAACGATACGATACACGAGGCGATGAATATGATGAGCCGTCTGTCGATCCGGCATATTCCGATTGTAGATGATGATGATAACTTAGCAGGAATCATTTCAGATAAAGACGTGAACCTCGCTTTGCCGTCCATCGCGAGTAAAGATGCGGATCTGTCACTGGATCTGGAGCTGGGGAAAATTATGCGTCAGCAGGTCACAACCTGCCATCCGCTCGACTTTGTCGAAGAGATTGCGAAAGATTTTTACCACTTTGCAATCGGTGCAATTCCCGTTATGCGCGGCAAGAAAATCGTCGGCATTGTGACGCAGAAAGATATGCTCAATACATTTCTTGAGCTGACGGGTATTAAAGAACCCGGCTCTATTATTGAAATCGATATTAAAGACCGCATGGGTGTGATATTTGATATCGGCAAAGTATTTAAAGACCTGAATATTAAAATTGTCAGCATTTCAATTTATCCTGATGCTGATAAAAAAGATCATAAAATTATCGTCCTCCGCATCGATGCAATGAATCCGTTAATTGCTATAGAAAAATTAAAAGAATCCGGATTTAATGTACTGGATCCGAGCGAGATGTCGTAATGAAACCCCTGTATGTTTATAACGATGAACTGCTTAAATACCGGTTTAATGATACTCATCCTTTTAATCAGATGCGCTTAAAATTAACAACGGATTTATTAACGGATGCCGGATTTTTAAATGATGAGGATATTATTAAACCGCGTATTGCGACTGATGAGGAACTTAAGCTAGTACATTCACCGGATTATATCGAAGCCGTGCGGGCAGCGGGACACGGTAAACTGGCTGCAGAAGAACTGGCAAAATACGGTCTTGATTCAGAAGATACACCGAGTTTTAAAAATATGCATGAAAAATGTGCTGCTCTCGTCGGCGCAACATTAACTGCAGTGGATCTGGTCATGTCGGGAGAAACCGATAAGGCGCTCAGCCTTGCCGGCGGGCTGCACCACGGATTCAGCGGTAAAGCGAGCGGATTTTGTGTTTATAATGACACTGCGATCGCCTGTGAATACATTACACAGAAATACGGCAAAAAGGTGTTGTATATCGATACAGACGCCCACCACGGAGACGGTGTGCAATGGACGTTTTACAACCGTAATGATGTCGTGACGTACTCGATACATGAAACAGGCCGGTATTTGTTCCCGGGCACTGGCAGTGCCACAGAACGCGGTACAGAAGAAGGCTTCGGCTATACAGTGAACCTGCCGATTGATGCATTTACAGAAGATGAATCATTTTTAGAAGTATTTAAAACAAGTCTTGAACGTGTAATACAATCATTCGAACCTGACGTTATTCTCAGTCAGAACGGCGTTGACGCCCACTTCAGGGATCCGATGACCCATCTGTCACTGACATCGAAATCCTATGAGGAAATCCCGCGCTTCGTCCGCCAGATGGCAGACAAGTACACTGCAGGCAAATGGATTGCAGTCGGAGGCGGCGGCTATAATATCTGGCAGGTTGTCCCCCGCATGTGGAGTCAGATATGGCTTGCAATGAAACATATGGATGCACCGTCAGGATTTCTGCCGGAAGAATTTATCGGTAAATACAAAGAGCAATGTAAAGTAGACTTCCCCGTACTCTGGGAAGATACACTTGAAGACTTTACAGAAATTCCGCGGAGAGTTGAAATATCAGAGAAAAATAAAAGTACGCTTGAGCGGATTATAATGTATTTGGAACAGTGAGTGAAAATTTCAGCTGTGTGAATTCTGTTGAATCCACCTTTGTCCATACCAATCATAAAATACAAAAACCGGAGCAGCCTTCTCAGTAAAGAGACAGGTTCTCCGGTTTTTTCTATTAATTATCTTGTTGTTGTACGGTAATCAATGCTGTATGGAAGTACTACTGATTTAGAGTCTACTGCTTCTTCATTCATCAGTTTAGTCAGTAATCTCATTCCTACTGCACCGAGGTCATATAATGGTACTGCGATGCTCGAGATTTTTGGTCTTACCATCGTCACGAGTCTTGTGTTTGAACAGCTGATGATTTGCAGGCGCTGCGGCATTGCCACACCGTGTTCGTGTCCGCCGTGCAGTATGCCAATCGCTGTTTCATCACTGATAACGATTACCGCATCGCGGTCTGTATCAAGCAGTTTACCGAATATTTCTTTACCTTTTTCGTAATCCCCAGCTTCTTCTGTCGTTAAATAGTCGTCCGCGTTCAGTCCAGCTTCAGCATATGCTTCATTCATGCCCTTGACCATACGTGATTCCTGGAAACGTGAATATCCAGCTGTGACGAAACAGATATTTTTAGTGCCGTCAGCAATTAATTTCGCTGCTACTTCTTTTGCTGCTTCATAGTAATTGATATTAACATACGGAATATCGTTTGCTTCTTCGCCAGATCCGCATACAACTACTGGTACTTTAGAATTTTCAATATCCTGCAGCACTTCACTGTTCAGTTTACCGCCAAGGAAAATAATACCATCTACCTGTTTGCTTACCAGGTTTAAAAAGGCATTGCGTTCTTTCTTTGGATCCTGATCTGTGTTTGTAATAATAATTTGATAATTATACATTTCTGCGATGTCTTCAAGTCCCCGCGCCAATGCTGAATAATAAAGGTCTGAAATGTCTGGAATTATCACGCCGACTGTTGTTGTTTTTTTGCTTGCAAGTCCTCTGGCAACCGCATTCGGCCGATAGTTTAATCTATCTATAACATCTTTAACTTTTTTTCTTGTTTCAGGTTTGACGTTTGGATTACCATTTAAGACTCTAGAAACTGTTGCCATTGAGACTTTTGCTTCTCTAGCCACATCGTATATAGTAACTGTCATAATATCCCTCCGAGTCTAATGTGAAAATGTAAACGTTTTAATTAATAATACCAAATTTTCGCCTTTAATGGTACTGCATATGTAACAATATTATAACAAAAAAATTCAGTCACATGGAGTGACTGAATTATTTATCCGAATTTTTTGGTGCTGAACCGGATTTCTCAGCGTATTTAGACATATCGACTACATTCGGTTGCTGCAGATTATTATCTGCTGCTTCTTCTCTAATCGCCTGCTGCTGAGCATGAACTGCTGTTTCATCAAGCTTTTTCACTCGTGATTTTTCATCCATTTCAGCTTTTTTGTCTTTAACCATCTGTTTAACATCGCTGACTTTTTCATCGAGCTTTTCTGACATTGAAGGTCCATCGCTCTGGTCATTGACCATTGAATCCTGGACTTTCTTAATATCGTCTCTTAAAGCATCGCCTGATTTAGGAGCGATAAACAGACCGCCTACAACGCCGACGAATAAGCCAAGTGCGAGGCCTACCGTAAAATCACGGCCGGTTGATGTTTCAATCTGAGCATCATAACTCTCGACACCTTTTACATGTCTGTCTCTGTTATACGTTTCCATGATCTAACCTCCAAACAGGATCAATCATTGAGCTGTTATAAATTCTCTGACTGCCCGTCCACATTAACTTTATTGTAAGCTCTGTTGCGCTGCTGCTGTCTTACCTGCCATTTGTCTGCAATTTCCATTGCAACGTTTGACCATTGTACAACCTGTGAAATTTTCTCTTCATTTTGAGAAATGTTATGCGTAACTGAATTCGTAACACGGTCGACAGAATCATTTAAGTTAGTTACAGAATAACCAACACCCTGCACTGCATCTACTACAGCATTAAGTTTTTCAGATTTACCTTGAATATCTTCAACTAAACGATTTGATTTGTGCAGAAGATCTGTCGACTCACGAGTAATCCCCTGAATTTGACCATCCAGTCCATCTAATGTGCTGGCTACGTGGTCCAGGTTTTTCTTAACCGAGAACAGTACAACTGCAATTGCGATACATAATACTAAAAATGCAATCGCGGCAACACCCGCGGCAATATATAATACTATTTGCCAATCCATTTTAACGCCTCCAATATTTCTTTTCTGTATTCTTAATTATCATAACCTAATTCACAATGATATAAACATTTATTTTATATACTTTTTGTATTTTTAAGATAGTAATTCCGTGAAGCGTTTCTCATATTTCTGGATATCTCCTGCACCCATAAATATAATCACGCCGTCTGCATGTTTATCGAGGCGCTCAAGGTCAGCTTCTGTTAACAGTTCTGCTCCCGGTATTAAATCGACAAGATCTTTACTCGATAAAGTTCCGCTCGCTTCACGCGCCGAACCAAAAATATCTACGATATACGCTTTATCGGACGTTGACAGCACATCTGCAAATTCCTGCAGGAACTTTTCCGTACGCGAGAATGTATGCGGCTGGAATACCGAAATAATCTCACGCTCCGGATATTTCTTTCGCGCTGTTTCAAGCGTCGCGTCGATTTCTTTCGGATGATGCGCATAGTCATCCACGATGACCATGTTATGAAGTTTAGTTTCGGAAAAACGGCGTTTTACGCCTTTATAATTTAAGAATGATTCTTTAATTATCTCAATATCCAGTTTCTCTAAATAACATACTCCGATAACTGCCAGTGAATTTAATACGAGATGATCGCCGAACATCGGGATTTTAAACGTGTCAAAATGCTCACCTTTAATGTCCACATCAAAAGAAGTACCTTTTTCAGTCACTTTAATATTTTTCGCAACAATATCATCATTGCTGTCAATACCGTAAGTCAGCATAGCCGGCACCTGGTTTTTAATTTCATCAATATGCGGATCATTGCCGTATGCAATAATGCATTTCTTCACCTGCGAAGCCATTTCCTTAAACGCATCAACGACATCTGAAATATCATTAAAGTAGTCAGGGTGATCAAAATCTATATTTGTAATGATTGCATAGTCCGGATAATAGCTCAGGAAATGACGCTTATATTCGCATGATTCAAACGTGAAATATTTGCTTTCCGGCATGCCGAAACCAGTGCCGTCTCCGATAAGATACGTCGTATCCACATCGCCGTTCATCACGTGCGAAAGAAGACCTGTCGTCGACGTCTTTCCATGTGAGCCGGTCACACCGATAGAAATATAATTGCTCATAAAGTCTGCTAAAAACACGTGATAGCGGATGACTTCAAGGCCCATTTCATTAGCTTTTTTAATTTCCGGATGGTCATCTTTAAATGCATTTCCGGCAATATATGTCATGCCTTCAACGATATTATCTTCGGAAAAGGGTAATATTTTTATCCCTTTTTTACGCAGAGGACCTTCTGTAAATACTTCGTTTTCAATATCAGAACCCTGCACTTCATGACCAATGTCAAAGAGAACCTGAGCAAGAGCGCTCATTCCCGCACCCTTTATTCCGATAAAATGATATTTCTTCACGATTACACCAATCTTTCATCGATTATTATGTTTTATGTGATCAAACACACTTTGTTTTACTATTTTATTTACCGTACCGATTGATATCCGGTTCGGTTTGTTGGAAGTAGGAATGACAGCAAGTGCATCATTGCCCTGTGTCAGTTCATCCGTACCGCCGACTGTATTATTATCTGCATCGTAAAATGCGATTTTAGTCTGCAGCAGCTGTAACAGCTCGTAGCGAATACCCGAATCTGTATTCGCATAATTTGCAATCACATGCATACCGAGAGGTTTACCCTGTTTTAAAATCTGTATCAGGGAGCGTACTGCTTCCGGGTTTTTATTCTGCAGCAGTGCTGAAAGATCATCGATGATAATTACTAATGTCGCTTTTCTGGATTCAAATTTTACACGGCTGTTATAGCTTTGAATATTTCTCACATGCGCTCTTCTGAACTGCACACTGCGTTCATTCAGCTCATGCATAAACATTTTCAGAGCTTCCGGATCACCCGGGGACACTCTGCTGCCAAATGAATGCGGTACATCCAAATAATCGTCATATTTGTCATCATCCGCTGCGATAGCGACTTTTAAATCATTAGGGTTATGGTTCATCAGAAGTGATAATAAAATATTATCAATCACATTCGTATCGTAATTAGGCTGATTGCCGTAAATTAAAACATGTCCTGCTTTTGACAATTCATAACTGAAAATTTTATCGTCAACTGTTTTCCCGATAACAAATTTATAATCACTTTTACGTAATTTTAAACTGCTCGCTTCAAACAGCGTGCGGAATGTTATCGGACGCACATTTTCCAGCGGTACTTCGAGTCCGATATTAGACGTTCCGATAAGCGGACTCATAATACGCAGGTCGCCGAGGCCCAGTTCTTCTTTCAGAGCGGCATTTAAACGCGGGATGTTGCTGACTCTGAACGCCCGATTCAATTTCACTTCATAACGGCCGATTACACCGTTTGAAGTATAGCTGATGACACGCCCTTCAACATTAAGTTTAATAAATGCTGCATCAATTTTTTCCCACAGCGCCTTGTCCGGCTCTTTATAATCCGCAGTCTGCGCATTTCCGAGCATGCTTATGCCCGGCTGCGTAGCATTCGGACCGATTCGTTTGCCGGTCGATGCCTGCTGTTTTTCACGCAGTTTATCCTGCTTTGTACCGAGTACACTCAGTGTATCATGCTGTTTTTCTCTCGTTGGCGGTTTTTGCCTGACAGCTTCACCATTTGCTCTCTGCGCATCTCTTTTTTTCTTCAATGCGGCCAGCTCTGCACGCTGCTGCTGTTCTTTCATTTTCTGTTTATCTTTACGTTTTTCACGCTCAGTCCGTTCCCGGACGATTTTATCGACAATTACAGAATTATAGTTTTTAAATTTTTCAAGATAAACTTCGCGCTCATCCCGCTCCGTACGCACTGGTTTTTTCAAACCGTAAACAGAAGAAGGAACCTGTCGCGCTTTTGAAATAGTCATTCTCGTTGGACGTTTTACAGACGGCTTCGACGTACTGTACTTCGTTTCCCG
>CANRKV010000032.1 GCA_947631305.1 uncultured Jeotgalicoccus sp. | reverse complement strand
GTCATTATTTTATTAGGAGTCACCTTGTGGTTCAATTTCACTTCTGATATAGAAACTGTACAAGCAGGAGATAAGGCAATAGATTTTCAGCTGGAGACGTTGAATGGTGATCAAATACAATTGTCGGATGTGAATTCAGAGAAGGGTGTTATTTTGAACTTCTGGGGGACGTGGTGTAAACCTTGCCGTGAAGAAATGCCTGATATGAACCGAATTTACAATGAAGGACATGAAGACTATGAAATCATTGCGATAAATGTTTCTGAGGATGAGCAGCAGATTAATCAGTTCTTATTGAGTTTAGATGAAAAACTTAGTTTCCCAGTTGCACTGGATCGTAACCGAGATGTAACTAAAGCGTATCAAGTTGGTCCGTTGCCGACGACAATAGCAATCAACAAAAATGGTGTAATTGTGGATAAGAAAGAATATCAGTTAACCGTAGATGATATTTACAGCTTTGTGGAACAATCAACTTCTGAATAGGATGAAATAGTTTAGGAATTATCCTGATTTATTTAAAAATTTTAATACGAATGGAGTGTTTTTTTGGGTAGTGAAATGACTTTCTTCCTGGCATTTGGAGCTGGATTTTTAAGTTTTGTTTCACCTTGTGTACTTCCGGTATTTCCTGCCTTCATCTCTTACATAACAGGAATGAGTTATAATGAAGTAGAAAATCAAAAATTTAATGCACGGGCAATATTACATACACTATTCTTTCTTATAGGGTTCAGTCTGTTTTATATAGCATTGGGTTTTGGAACGTCTTTTTTGGGTGGATTACTTATTGAACATGCGAATTTGATTAGACAACTGGGCTCAATCCTGATTATTATATTCGGACTCATCATTACAGGTGTTCTTAATTTTAATTTCCTTATGAAGGAGAGGAAAATACAATTTAAGAACAGGCCTTCCGGTTTTTTTGGTTCGACTTTAATAGGTATGGCATTCGGTGCCGGATGGACACCGTGCAATGGCCCAATTATTGGCGCTATTTTTGCAATGAGTGCGAGTGCGCCAAACAATGCTTTAATGTTAATGATTGTCTATTGTCTGGGTTTTGCTATTCCATTCTTTATTTTGAGTTTCTTCGTATCTCGTACACGCTGGATGTTGAAATACTCTAATATCATCATGAAAATTGGTGGAATCACAATGATATTAATGGGTATTCTTCTTTATTTTGATGGATTGACTCAGATTATCATTTGGCTGCAGCCGTACTTTGGAGATTTTCAGGGTTTCTAATAATAAGCTGGATATATAATCTTGGAAAGGGGTTTTCTCTTTCTTACATATAATTGATAAAACTAAACATCAGGGAGGAATTTAAATGAAAAAGTATATAATGCCAATTTTTCTAGGTGTAATATTTATGTTAGCAGGTTGTAGCGATTACTCAGTATCAAACGAATCAAATATTAAAGAAATGGTTACAGAATTAAGTGCTAGTAATATTGTAGAATCAGCATCTATTAATGATAAAACACTTATTGTTGAAGATGATGGAGATGAGGATATCTATAACTTGCCGGAAGATGAGTTCTTTGTGTCCATTGCACCTTATATCTCTTATACACACCCATGTGAATTTCATAGCTTAACTGGTTGTCAGGGAGAGCTGGTAAATGAAGAGATGGATGTAAAAATTATAGATGAAGATGGAAAAGTTCACGTTGACGAAAGACTTACAACACTTGAGAATGGATTCTTGGATTTTTGGCTGCCGAGAGATAGAAATTATACTTTAGAAATTAATTATGATGGAAAAAAAGTTGAATCTGATTTCTCAACTTTTGAAAATGACAGTACCTGTCTGACAGATTTACAACTTAAATAATTTTGATTAAATGCAGATATTATAACGCTATTCAGTGTTTTAATATCTGCATTTTTAATGGATAGTTTCTGCACATGTATTTTTTATAATAATTTATATAGATATTTGACAATAAACGATTACAGATGTAAACTAAAACTAATTAAACGGCTACAGTTGTAAACGATTAAATTTAATAATTTAGGAGGAATAGCATGAAACAATCAAATGATCATTCTCAACACAATCATCATAATCATGAAGAAAGTAACGAGTCTCATGATCATAGTAATCATGAGCATGGCGGACACGACCACCACGGACACATGGTGACGGAGTTTCGGAATAAGTTTTTTATCATTATGATATTCACAATTCCAATAGTGCTTCTATCTCCAATGATTCAAAACTTCTTAGGTGTGGATTGGCAATTTAGCGGAGATATTTATATTGTGGCAGCATTGGCTACATTCGTTTACTTCTATGGAGGATGGCCTTTCATCAAAGGTGCTTACGATGAACTGAAAAACAAAGAGCCGGGTATGATGACATTAATAGGAATGGCGATTTCCGTTGCTTATTTTTATAGCATGGCGGTTGTTTTTGGATTCAATGGGGAAGAAATTTTCTGGGAGCTGGCAACTCTTGTACTAATCATGCTTCTTGGGCACTGGATTGAAATGCGCTCTATTAACAATGCTTCCAAGGCGCTGGAATCTCTCGCATCATTAATGCCGGATACGGCAAATCGTCTCACTGAAAATGGTGAAACAGAAGAAGTGCAGATTGATGATATTAAAGCAGGAGATTTACTGCTGGTCAAACCCGGAGAAAAGATGCCGCTGGATGGAAAAATTGTGAAAGGGAAATCTCAAGTTGATGAATCTATGCTGACGGGTGAGTCCGTCCCTGTCGAAAAGTCCATTGATGACGAGGTCATTGGCGGTTCAATTAACAGAGAGGGTTCGCTCACTATTGAAGTAGAGAAGCTTATGAACGAATCTTATCTGACACAAGTTATAGACATGGTCAGAGAATCTCAACGTACTAAATCTAAAACACAGGATGTAACTAACAAAGCAGCCAAATGGTTATTCTATATCGCTTTAGCTGCAGGGATTATCACATTCATCGTATGGATAGTTATTGGAGCTACTGTAGATACTGCAATCATGAGATTGGTCACTGTTTTAGTTATCGCTTGTCCTCATGCTTTAGGTCTGGCAGCACCGCTGGTAATCTCAGTGTCTACATCACTTGCTGCAAAGCACGGACTGTTAATCCGCAAACGTCCACAGTTTGAAAATGCGCGGAAAATTAATGCTGTGATATTCGATAAAACCGGTACGTTGACTGAAGGTAAATTTGGCGTTACAGATATACAGACTTTCAATAATATGAATGAAAATACGCTTTTAAGTTATGCAGCAACTGTGGAAAATGACTCTGAACATCCTATTGCGACAGGTATACTCAATGAAGCTAAAGCAAAAGATCTTGAATTTCTTGAAATGACAAATTTCAATTCAATTACTGGTGTTGGAATTGAAGGTACAATTGATGATAAACAAGTCAAAGTAGTAAGTCCGGGATATGTACGTAAACAAAATATCGATTTTGATGATAAGAATTTCGAAAAATGGTCACAACAAGGTAAAACAGTCGTTTTTCTTCTGGTAGATGAAGAACTGGCAGGTGCTGTTGCACTCGCAGATAAAATTAAGGAAAGTTCCAAGGAAACAATTGACCAGCTGCATAAGAGAAATATTAAAGCTATAATGTTAACCGGAGACAATCAGAAAGTGGCAAATTACGTCGCAGAACAAATTGGAATTGATGAAGTTTATGCTGAAGTAATGCCCAATGAGAAAGCGGAAAAAGTGACAGAAATTCAGGGACGCGGGTTGATTGTTGCAATGACGGGTGACGGCATCAATGACGCGCCTGCATTAACTAAAGCGGATGTTGGTATTGCTGTTGGGGCAGGTACGGATATTGCTATGGATAGTGCAGACATCGTTCTCGTAGACAGTAATCCGAAAGACATTCTTGCAATATTCAGCTTGTCTAAAAGAACGTATAATAAACTGGTACAGAATCTGATCTGGGCAACCGGATATAACGTGATTGCTCTCCCGCTGGCGGCAGGAGTGCTTGCGCCCTGGGGTATAATACTCAGTCCGGCTGTAGGAGCAATCCTGATGAGTCTCAGTACAATTATTGTGGCAATCAATGCACAGCTGCTTCACAGATTTGAAGTAGAATAACATAAAAAGATTTGAAGTAAATAGATCACAGATGTAAAAAGAGAAATAAACCAGAGGTGAGAGTATGACCAAAACAATGGATTCAAATATCACAGATTCTGAATGGGAAGTAATGCGGGTCGTTTGGGCACAAAACAAAACGACGAGTAAAGATATTAGAGATATTATAGAAAATAAAAAGAATTGGAAACCGGCCACGACCAAAACACTTATTGGAAGACTTGTTGATAAAGGTGTATTAAACACAGAAAAGGACGGCAACAAATATATTTATTCAACTAATTTAAAGGAAAGTGATTTTCTCAAAAGTACACTTGATCAAACTTTCGATAATATATGTAATAAAGATGTTGGAAAAATTATTGCAGATTTAATTTCAAAATCAACGTTAAGCTTTAGAGATATAGAAGAATTGGAGAAAGTATTAGAAATGAAAAAAGAGGATGCAGTTGACGAAGTGCCGTGTAATTGTGTTCCAGGTCAATGTAATTGTTAATCAGCATTAAACAAAATTAATGAATTTAAAAATAGACAATAGTTTAATTCGGAAAATATAGAATAAATGCCGGCAGATTCTAATTGAATTTTTGCCGGCATTTATATTTGTTATCAATGGACAATCAGTTAGAAATTTTATTCTGCAGGTGCCAATTCACTTTCCGTGACCCATTTATGATTCTGAACTTCTTCTTCAGTATCAGTTGTAACGAAATCCACCATATAGACAGTCGTTTCTTCGGCGGAATCAATCGTAGCCGTTGCACCTTCCATTCCCTCCATATGTGATGCGTTCATTGTTGCTTCATCACCTGGTTCCATTGGTGTCTCTCCAGGGTTTTCAAATTCTTCATGGACGACCCATTTATGATCTTCTACTGGATCTCCACCATTTGCCGGTGTGTACGAGACAGTATAGACAGTTGTATCAAAAGCACCTGAAATTGTTGCTTCAGCACCGTCCATTCCTGGCATGTGTTCAGCTTCAATCATTGCCTGGCTCCCAACTTCATAAGTTGGATTATCCGCTTCTTCCAAATCTTCAGGTACTTCACCAGAGCTGGACATCTCTTCAGCAGAATGCTCCATGTGGCCTCCGGAATCGGATTCCATCTCCATCTCGTCTTCGTGCCCCTCTTCATTTTCACTATTACCGCATGCAGTCAGTAAAAATACGGCGAATACGGAAAGGAACGCCAATAACATTTTGTTTTTCAACATAAATATAACCTCCATTTGATTAATTCTATTCAAAATCTTACCCATAATATTTGCATTTTATATGCAGATTCAAGGGAAAAGAATGTATTTAACTAAATATATGAAATTATATCTTCAAGAAATCTGCATCAAAAATCGATATTTTAATCATAAAATATATAGAACAGCGTATTATTCACTATGAGGTATGTTACTGAATATACCAATAATAATCTAAACAACGAATCATTTATAATAGTTTATGTGATATAAAAATATGTCAGAGTGCGGAGAGGTTCTTATGTTCAATAAATTAGCTTTGAAAATAGGGTTATTGTTTTTTCTGGTGATTCTTACTGTTGAAATAATATTATTTTACATACTGTATACGAACTTGGTCACTGATCGTGTGGAAGAAGTAATGGGAGATTTGCTGGCACGGGGAAATACTCATAGAGATGTATTGGAAGAAAATTTTACAGAATCGACAATGAATCATGTTTCTATTATGGAGTCAGAATCAGATTTTATTGTAGTGATAACAGATGAAAATGGAGAGGTCATCACGAGTTCTGATCCGGTTGAACCCGAAATGGTTTCAGTCATCGAACATACGGATTATGGTGAAATACCCCGGGCAGGGGCTATCCTGAAATCTAATTGGTCAGAAGAAAAATATGTATCCACAGATAGTCCGATTACCTTTAATGAAACACATAGCGGACATGTCTTCATGTTTGCCGGAAGTGACAGCATCGAGCGAATTATTGACCATCTCAGCCATAAGTTTTTATTAGTCGGTTTGTTGAGTTTGTTTCTGACTGTAATCACAGTATTTATTCTTTCCAGAGTCATTACCCGGCCGATATTACAGATGAAAAAAGCGGCCGAGCAATTAAGTAATGGAAATCATCATGTGGAATTATCTGCACATCGAAAAGATGAACTCGGAGATTTGGCGACTTCAATTAATCGGTTATCAGAAGACCTGGAACGCTTAAAAAATGAGAGAAATGAATTTTTAGGGAGTATATCTCATGAATTGCGGACGCCTTTAACTTATATGAAAGGATATACGGATATCATCAGCAGAACAAACATATCAGCGACGGATAGAGATAAATACATTAAAATTATCCAGGAAGAAACAGAGTATTTAACATATTTAATTAAAAACCTGTTTGAGTTAGCACGAATAGATCATAATGAATTTGACATCAAAAAAGAGAGAATAAAGTATGCTGATTTAATAAAAATTGTTATAGCGCGCATTCGTCCGGCACTTGAAGAAAAAAATATAGAACTTACTTTTAACTGTCCGGATAATTTCATTCTTATGGCAGATTCAGAGAGAATGCAGCAGGTTCTATTGAATATTCTGGATAATGCAATAAAATATACGCCTGAAGGAAAACAAATCACAATAGAAGTGAGCCAAAACAAAAACAAATTTTTTACGGCTATTTCAGATACAGGAGAGGGTATTTCTGAAGAAGATATACCGTTTATATTCGAACGACTGTATCGTGCTGAAAAATCAAGATCCAGGACAAGCGGGGGATCTGGACTCGGTCTGGCCATCGCTAAGGAAATTGTGGAATTGCATGATGGAGCTATTTGGGTGGAAAGCACACCGGGCAAAGGAACTGCTTTTATCATATCTTTGACGACGGAGGGTTTAAATGAAAAAAGTATTGCTGATTGATGATGAAGAGAGAATGCTGGAACTCCTCGAACTATATTTGAAACCATATAGTTATATTTGCCGTAAGGCTTTAGGTGCGAATGAAGGTCTCGAATATATCAAAGAAGAAAAGTTCGATATTATACTTCTGGATGTTATGATGCCTGAAATGAATGGCTGGGAAGTATGTAAAAAAATTCGTGAATACTCAGATATTCCCATTATTATGGTAACCGCACGGGAACAAAAAGAAGATATAGTGAAAGGACTCAAACTGGGTGCAGATGACTATATAACGAAACCTTTTGATGAAGAAGAGTTAGTTGCAAGAATAGATGCATTACTGCGAAGAACAAAACCTGTTAACCAGATTGAACTGGATGGGTTGTTATGGGACGAAGACCAATTTGAATTATCGTATAGGCATCAATACGTAAAATTGACCCCAAAAGAATTTTCGATTATCGGATTACTGATGAAAAATCCAGGAAGAGTATTTTCGAGAGAGCATTTAATTGAGATGGTCTGGGGTTTTCATTCTGAGACTGAAGGACGTACGGTGGACTCCCATGTGAGGAATATGCGTGAAAAAATACGGGAAGCGGGATTTCCGATAGACGAATACTTTCATACAGTATGGGGCGTTGGATACAAATGGAACAAAAAATAGAAGAAATGCCATGCGGGAATTCGTATCAAACAGACTGAAAAAACCAAAGAACAGGTGAATCCAAAAGGATGCACCTGTTCTTCACTTCACTCAATATTAAGCAAACATCTTCATAACGCCGCCTGCGACTGCTAAGTCAAAGTAGCCTGCACCGACGCATTTATAAATCGTGATATCTGTGTCGTTTTCACGTAAATATCCTTTGTCGTATATATCAGAGAGTGTGCCTTTAATGTCATCCCAGCTGATAATTCCTGCTTCAACTGCATCGATGAGTTCTCCGGCTTCGTCTTTCACACCGTCCATGTCGTCGACATAGATATGGTCTGCTTTTTTAATTGCAGCCTGATCCATTTCTTTCATTTCGTGTGTAAACGATCCGACACCGTTAACGTGCGTGCCCGGTTGCAGGAGCTCGCCTTTATAAACGGGTGTCTTGCTCTGTGTTGCACAGTTGATAATATCGCTTTGTTCAACGAGTGCATCGACATCAGTAATCACTTCGATGTCTGCCCAGATACCAAAGTCTTCCAACCGCTTTTTAAACGCTTCTGCTTTTTCTGCAGTACGGTTATACAGATAAATTCTCTGGATATCGCGGACTTCAACTACGCCTATAACCTGTTCAAATGCCATGTTTCCTGTACCGATAACGCCTAATGATTTCGCGCCGTCTCTTGCCAGTTTATCAGTAGCGATCGCAGTCATCGCACCGGTACGGAGTCTCGTTAAGTACGATGCATCCATCGTCGCCTTATGGGCGCCGTCTGTCAGGTCCGTTACTAAAATATTTCCCTGCGTTGTCGGCAGATTTTTATTCGTCGGGAAAATCGATACCGTTTTAATAATCGATACCTGCTGCGTTAAGCTGATGCACGGCATGTACAGCATTGAGCTGTCTTCACCTGCAGGCAGTACTGTGCGGATTGATTCAACGATTTTATCTTCGTTATAATCTTTTAAAATCGCGTTAACGTCTTTGATTGCATGGCTGATTTTATATTTTTCTTCTATTTCTTTGTCTGTCAATGTAATCAATGTATTCACTCCATCTATTATTATTCGGCTTTCATTAATCTGTCTTCTTTATCCTGTGCTGATTCTCCGCGCATTGCGAACACTGCAATCAGTGACACAATTGCTGTCATTACAATATACAGCGATACCGGAATGCTTGAACCGTCGAACTGGTTCATCAGGAATTCAGCGATTAGCGGTGCAGAACCACCGGCAACGGCGGCACCGATCTGATAGCCGAGCGTCACTCCAGTATAACGTACTTCTTTACTGAATGATTCGGAGAACATCGTTCCGAGTATTGCTGTAATCGGCGGCCAAATCACAACCAGCCCGACAAACGTCGCTAAAATAACTAGTACCGGTTCATGTGTATTGACCATGAAAAAGTACGGGAATGCGTAAATCAGCATCGCCGTTGCACCGATCAGGAACATCTTTCTCCGTCCGACTCTGTCGGACAGACTGCCCATAACCGGTATCATAATTGTCGTGAGCACTGATACCGCCATAATCGACAGCATCATAAACTCAAATGATACGTCGAGACTCGATACACCGTAACCGACAATGAACGTCGTAAAGATGTAGAACGGTCCGGTTTCAACAAATTTAGCACCTGTAGTAATAAGTACTTCTTTCGGGTGTTTCTTAAATATTTCAACAATCGGCAAACGTCTGACTTCGTTCTTTTCAGCTGCTTCTTTCTGCATCTGAACAAATGCCGGTGTTTCATCGAGTCCTTTACGAATTAACAGCCCGATAATCACGAGCAGCAGACTGAAGATAAATGGAATTCTCCAGCCCCACGCGAGGAACATTTCTTCAGGCATTGCCCATGTGAGCAGGAAGAATGAACCGTAAGCGAGAACGAGACCGATAGGAATACCCATCTGCGGGAAACTTCCGAACAGCCCGCGCTGTTTCTTTGGTGCATATTCAGTAGCGAGGAGCAGGGCACCGCCCCATTCTCCGCCGATGCCGAGACCCTGTATTAATCTGAATAAGAGTAAGAGCAGCGGTGCGGCAACACCAATTTGTGCATATGTAGGCAGTAAACCGATACCTGCGGTTGCGAAGCCCATTAAGCTTAAAGTAATAATTAATGTCTTCTTACGTCCAACTCTGTCACCGATATGTGCAAAGATGACGCCCCCTAAAGGTCGTATAAAGAATGATAACGCCAGCCCGAAATAGGCTAAAATGTTCGACAGGAATGCGTCGTCGGTCACAAAGAACTGTGTATTAAAAATAATACTTGCGACTGCAGCATACAGGAAAAAGTCGAACCATTCGATCGATGAACCGATCAGACTTGCTGATAGTACTTTTCTTCTTAATTTTTTATCCATAGTAAACCTCCCCTTAAGTCTGGCTATAGATTAGCACATATTAAAATTCATTAATATAAAAATTAAAATATTCAGGCAATATAAATGGACTCAGTATTGAGTTGATTTATTTACTGAACTGGCTTAAAGTAGGTTAAGTAAGCAAATTACGATTCCGTAGCTCAGCGGGAGAGCGCTTCGTTGACATCGAAGAGGTCGGTGGTTCGATCCCACTCGGAATCATTAACTGTATATAAGCTGTATGATGTTTTTACATCATGCGGCTTTTTTTGTATTGATATATGCTTAATTGAATATGAGAGAGGGTATTTGGCAGTATGCTTGTATACATAAAGGTCGTGATATGTAATGACTGAAATTATTGCATCACTGGAAGCTGCTGATAAAAAATTTTTCTTTAATCAGGTGCTGAAAAATATTAATTTAAATGTTAAAAGCGGGGAAATATTAGGATTGATCGGACCGAGCGGTTCGGGGAAGACGACGTGCATCCGCTGCATGATGGGCATGGAGGATTTAACAGACGGTGAAGCGTATGTATTAAATGAAAAAATGCCGAAGCGGAAAGTGCTGGACAAGATTGGCTATATGGGACAGGAAACGGCGCTGTACGAAACGCTGACTGCATATGAGAATATGGTGTTCTTCGGAAAATTGAAGAACTTAAAAGGACAGGATCTTAAAAATGAAATCGATAAAAACCTGAAGCTTGTTGAACTGCATGATACCGGACGTAAAACAGTGTCAAAGTTTTCAGGGGGCATGAAGCGGAGACTGTCACTGGCGATTACGCTGCTCGGGAGTCCGGATTTTATCGTGCTGGACGAGCCGACGGTGGGCATTGATCCAAAGTTAAGGCTGTCGCTATGGAATCAGCTGAGAGAACTGGCGGGCGCAGGTGCAGGAATTATTGTGACGACTCACGTGATGAGTGAAGCGGAGAAATGCGACAGGCTTGTGCTGCTGCTTGAAGGGGAAATCTTTGCCCAGGGCACACCGGCAGAATTGATGGCTGAATACAAGGCGTCTTCTATAGAAGAAGTGTTCATAAATATGGAGGGGCTTACATGAAGGGAATCAGGGTGATTACTGAGAAATTGTACAGAAGCATGCTGAGGAATATAAAGATGCCGGTGTTATTACTGCTTATACCGTTGGTTGTCATAACACTGATGTATCTGGTTTTCGATGTAACTAATGAAACGGATGTGCGTATCGGTGTGCCGGATACGACCAATACTGCTTTTATTGAAAATATGCCGGATCATGTGGAAGTCGTCACCTATCATCTGGCACCGGTGCTTGAAACGCTGCTGGATTCAGATCAGCTGGATGCTTTTGTCACTGTATCTGACAAATCGCTAAACGTCACTTATAAAAATGAAGACCCGTCAAAAACCCCTGCTGTGGAGCAGGCAGTGGAGAAAGGAATCCAGGCGTTGGAAGATGAGAGGCTGGAGAGAGTGATGTCAGCCCTGCCGGAAGAAGCTGTGATTTCGGACATTGATATTGAAACATCTTATCTGTACGGTCATTCAGAAAGCACTATTCTTGAAAAAATGTTTCCAATCCTGACCGGACTGGTAATATTTCTCTTTGTATTATTACTTGCATCTATTAT
>CANRKV010000031.1 GCA_947631305.1 uncultured Jeotgalicoccus sp. | reverse complement strand
TTGAAAGAGGACTACGTACATTAACATTTACATCTTTAAATAAAATAGCTGATGCTTTAGAAGTCGATGTTAATTTCTTCTTCGGCACTAGTAATTCGAATGTTAAGAAACAGGTAATTCAGGAAGGGATCAGCAGTGAAGTATTTTCATATACAAACCTTGCTGGAAAAATATCACATCCTGACTTCATACCGGCAGTCATCGAATTAAAATCTAATGAATCTCAGCAAGTGCCATACCAGCATGCGGGACAGGAATTTGTTTACGTGTTGACTGGACAGCTGAAAGTTGAATTGGATGGCAGAAAAGAAACACTCTATGAAAATGAATCTATTCATATCGACTCTTCAATTGCACATCACTGGTACAACGATACCGATAAGGTAACAAAAATATTATTAGTATCATCGTCAAAAAAATAACTTTATAAGCATTCTTTTAATCATTATTATGAGAATGCTTATTCTATAAATTAGAATTTCACATATAGTAAAAACAAAAGGGGATAATAATTATGACTAAAACATTTGAAGGCGCATTTCCAGTATTAATCACACCAATGAACGAGGATTATTCAGTAAATTATGATGGCATGAAAGAAAATGTGCAGCACTATTTGGATCTTAAAGTACCGGGTATTATTATTGTTGGAAGCACAGGAGAATTTGCCTCATTAGATGATGACGAAAAACAGAAAATCATTGAGCTTGTGGGTGAAATGGTAAAAGATTCAGAAACTCAGCTGCTAGTAGGTATTGCCGATGAAAGAACGAGTAAAGTATTAGAGTACGCAAAAATTGCAGAAGATAATCATGCGGATGGTTTGCTGTTGATTAATTCTTACTACCAGACACCAACAGAAGAAGAGGCATTTGAACAGTTTAAAGATATCAATGACAGCGTTTCATTACCAATTATGATGTACAACAACCCATTTACAGCCAATGTGAACTTAGAGAATGAAACCATTTATAAAATCGATAAAGAATTGGATAAAGTCCAATACATTAAAGAATCGAGCGGTGACATTCGTAAAGTAAGAGCAATTATTAATAATACTGATTTTGTATTCTTCTGTGGTTCAGATGATTTAGCATATGAATCATTTGTACAAGGAGCAACTGGATGGGTTTCAGTTGCGGCGAATATTGCACCAAAGAGTGCACAAAAACTATATGAACATGTTAAAGCAGGAGAGTATGAAGCTGCTAGAGAATTAAATAAAGATTTGCTGCCTCTTTGTGAATTCCTCGAGGACTCAGGGAAATACGTCCAAATCGTTAAGAAAGCAATGGATTTAAAAGGTTTAAATGGTGGGCCGTCACGTAAACCAAGATTAGGTTTAACGGATGACGAAGTGAACAATCTGAAAAATTTAATGGAAAAATTGGATTAATTTAAAAAGAAGCATAAAATCTTAAGATTTTATGCTTCTTTTTTATGTATATTAAATTTGTCCAAGCAATTGATTTTTATATTTATTGACAGTACGTCTAGAAATTGAAATACCTTGACCGTTCAATATTCCTGAAATTTTGTTGTCAGGTATATTTTCGAAGTCAGCTAGATTTTGAATGAGATATTTTACATAACTAACAGAAAAATTTTTATAACATTTTTTTGACAGTAAAAATTTGATAGGGAGAATTCCTCTTGGAGTTGAGATGAATTTATTGTGCAGTAGTCTGCTTATTGTAGCAGGACTGAGTGATGTGTAATCTGATAGCATATTTTGATCTAAAGTATTTAAGAACGATGTATTCCCCATCAGATAATCATTTTGTACATTTGAGATAATTACCAGTATATCTGACAGATATACTTTCCGAGCATTTAATATTGATACGAGTTCTTCGTAGTCGTTTTTATAGCTTTCAATTTTACGAGCGAATGAATGCTCAGCTGTAGTCAGGTCAATGGGCTCAAACGTCACAGAATCTAATAAATAATCATGAATCTGAATGACGAAATTATTATTATTGTCTAATAAAATTGATGCATCTGGAGTCAAGTAAGTTATATCCTCATGATTGATTGGAGATAATTCGCATGAATCTTTAATTAAATCCACGTACGATAAAAAATCTGTTTCGTTCACATCAATTGATTTTAAAAATGAATAGTCCTGCTTTTGAATAGAGCTCATCTGAGATATGAAAACTGAGAATAAATTCTCGTTATAAATTTTTTTATATTTTAATTGGAAAGACAAGAAGTCAATAATATTTTTGCAACCTATACCTCGATTATCGTAATTTTGGAGAAGGTCAATCAAATACTCAACGGTATTTTTTGTAGTATTCATTATTGAAGAAATTTCTTTTGTATCCGCTTCCAAAAATCCATTAGAGTTTAGCGAATATATTATATATCTCATAGTTAATTGATCTTTTCTTGAAAGAGAACAATTAAAGTACTGTAGTATTTCTGATAAAGTATCATCGTCTTTAATTTCATTTTTATAAGATAAAATAGAGAGAGGGATTTTCTCCTCATCGACGTAGATTAATGGATTGTCTTGGCATTTATTTATAATATAGTCATTTAATTCGTCTGAACTATATTTAAATAAGCTGATAGAATTATATAAAAAACTATTTAAAGTGATATTTAGGTCGTTAGTAATAATATTTTCCAGCTTAATCATTATATCCATCCTCTAATATTTTACTTACAGCTATACTAACACACGGATTATATATATTAATAAATTATATAATTCTTTACAAATTGCAAAATTTAAAATAAAGAAGTTCACTCCAGATGGAATGAACTTCTTTATTTTTGTAATTGCCACATATCCTCGAGCATGGCCCGGCCGGCTATCAAATCTGTATGGAATTTTACTTTTGCATTTTTCCTTTCATCATCAATGTGTCTTAACGTATCAGATAATCTTCCTTTATATCCTAATATGTTAAAAGCAGCAGCTCTGCCCTGAAGCATTGCGATTTTTGCATTTTCAATACCTGTAACATTACCTGCTACATATAAATTTGGTAATTCTGTCTGCATGTTTTTACTATGAAGTGGAACATAGCCGCCTAACGACTCCGTATAGACATGTTTTAAATTCAGGAGAGATCCAATTTCACTGAGTGGCGCGAGGCCATCTGAAATACAAACGAAATCACAATCTATATCATATTTAGTGTTTGGAATAGGGTTACCTCCTGTATCAGTTTTTTGCACTGTAACAGATTCAACTTTATTTTTACCGTTAATAGTAACAACCTGTTCTTTAATTGAAATAGGTAAACCTAGTGCTTTGACTCCTGAAGCAGGAAATAATTTTAATGCAGTTTGTTGTAAAGGTTTAGCTTTATCAGCAACTGCTACTCCGGCAGAAATAAATTTCGATGGGGCGGAACTGCCCAATGAAAGCAAAGTTTCAAAAGCATCTTTTGGTGATTTTGTATTGATGATGTTTCTTGGCGGCATACAGATTTTAGCAACTCCAATATCCGCATAACCAAGTTCCATTGCAATGACCATAGATAATGGATTAATTCCGACAATAACTCCTTTGTTCCCAGGCTTTACACGATTAAAGTTGGTCAGTATTTGAGCGGCCCCTACTGTCATAACTCCAGGAAGATCCCAGCCTGGTAAAGGTGTAGATTTTTCTCTGGCACCAGTTGCAATAATTAAGTGAGAGGCTTCGAATACCCCTGCAGTAGTATGTACAGTATAATTATTATCGTATTCTACATCGTATACAGAAGTACTAACTAGAATCTCACTTTTATTTTCAGTTTCTAAAATTAATTCTTTTGCAATTTTTAATCCGTTCCACCATTTCCCTTTCTTCTCTTCGTAAAGCTGCCCAAGCAGACGACCGCCGGCATGGTAATATTCGTCAATCACCAGTACTTTTTGATTATCCTGCAGTACTTTAGCAGCAGATAATCCAGCGGGACCGGCGCCAATAATAATCGTATCAAACATAAGGACTTCCCTCCTTAACGACATAAGGCACTTCAAATTGTTGTTCTATTACCATATCTTTTACTAAAGGTGTGAGACATGCTCTCTGATTTCTTTTACCATTTACGGTAACCCGGCATTCTGAACAATGTCCGATATTACAATACATACCGCGAGGCTGGCCGTCTTTTTCATGCTCTCGTATTTTTCTAATATTATTGGCGAGGAGAGCAGCCGTGAGACTTTCCCCTTCATTGCCATAGAGCACATGATTATTCCAAGTAAAAGACACAGTATTTAATTCCAGATCATCTAAAATTTTATGCTTTGTAATTCTTTCAGTCATTATTATTCCCCCTAGCCAGATCCAGCAGTGAAATTGTTCGGATTGGCGGCTGTGATTTTAAATGAACATAGTGCGGCGAGTCATTATTTTTATCATCAGTCATTGATTCGAGAAGGGGGCCACAGGTTCTAGAGTTACAAAATCCCATACCAGCCCGTGATTTTAATTTCAGTTCTCTCGAATTACTAGCGCCATCCTCCAGAATTTCTATAAGCTCTGAGTAATATACATTTTCGCACCTGCATACTACGAAGTCTTCTTCTTTTCTCATATTAAGCACCTCTCTTATCTATTAAAGGTTATAAGAAAAAAGCATGCCACTATCACTTCATAATCCAAACTTTTTAACTTTCGCATAAAGTGTAGGTCTGCTGATTCCAAGGACTTCACTGGATTTTTCAATATTATTATTGTTTTCTTCTAGAATATATTTAATGTAATCAGCTTCAATTTTTTCAACGTAATCTTTTAATTCAATTGTCTCGCTGGCGATTATATTTTTTGAAATAGAAGTATCTTCTCCAACTTCGTTTAAATATTGATGGAAAATTTCATTATTTAACGTTTCTTCATTAGAGAAAATCACCAGACGTTCTATGACGTTCATCAGTTCTCTAACGTTACCCGGCCAGTGGTATTTTTTTAGTTCACTAATCAGTTGTTTATTAGCATATTTGATGGACATATCATATTTCTCACTCATACTGTATAAATAATAATAAAATAATGCCTCTATATCCTCTGGACGCTCACGAAGCGGTGGAATATGAATGTTCACAACGTTAACTCTATATAATAAATCTGATCTAAATTCATCGGAGGATAGTATATCTGAAATCTTTTTATTCGTTGCTGAAACCAACCTGAAATTAGTGTTCATTTCTTTGTTTCCGCCCAGTTTAAAGTACTGTTTTTCCTGAAGAACTCGCAGGAATTTCACTTGCATATCAATAGGCATTTCACCGATTTCATCGAGAAACAGTGTGCCATTTTCTGCCAGTTCTATTTTACCTTTGTTTCCAGCTGTATTAGCACCTGTGAATGCACCTTTTTCATATCCGAATAGCTCTGATTCAAATAAATGACTGGGTATTGCTCCGCAATTAATAGGTACCAGGTCGCCTTTTACTTTGCTTGTACTGTGCACAGCTTGCGCAAATAACTCTTTGCCTACACCTGTTTCACCAGTAATCAGGATGTTTGCATTTGTTTCCGCTGCACGCTCTATCTGGCTTTTAACACGTTCCATTACAGAGCTTCTGTAAATAATATTTTTAAAACTGGAATTGTTAAGCTGTTGTACGCTGTCAGAGAGAGAGCTGACTTTATTTTTCAGTATTTCAATTTGTTCTTCACGCTTTATCTTTTCAGTTACATTGACTTCGGAAACAATTGCACCTTCGACTCTTCCATCGATACAAATGGGCACAGATTTTATATCAACATAAACATTTTCAGTCGCTCTATGCTGCTGTTTTTCAATCACTTTATTCTCGCGTAGTGATTTAATCATAATTAATTTATCTTCTGAGAAAATATCTGTGATTTTTTTCCCTATTACGTAATCATTATTCATATTAAAAATCTTCGCAGCTTTGTCACTCCAGTAAATTACGTTTTCTTCTTTATCAATAATTGTGAAAGAGTCATTATGAAAATTAATTAATATATTTATAATTTCTTTTTCTAGCATACTTCCAACCCCTAATAGTTAAATTATTCATAATAATTATACAATTCTTTACTAATTCAGGCAAAATTAACGTTATTGTATTTTAAAAAGCTGGCACGTTTTTTTCTTATGTATTAGTAACAAGCTTATTAATTAGGCAGGAGTGGAATAATGGATAGCAAAATTTATGATGTATTAATTATTGGCGGCGGTATTATCGGTGCGAGTATCGCGTACTACACCGCTAAAACTGGGTTGTCAGTTGCTTTGATGGAAAGTAATACGGTTGCTTCGGGTACGAGTTCTAAATGTGATGGTAACGTGCTGCTTATCGATAAAGAACCTGGATTTGACAGCAGAATGGCAATTAAAAGTCAGGCTTTGATTAAACAATTATCGTCAGAACTTGAAATGGAATTCGAATTTAGACATCCGGGAAGTATTTTTTTATGTGCAAATGAGGACGAAATTGAGCAGGGATATAATTGGGTGGATTATCACAATAAAGAAAATGGAAAAGATAAGTTTTTTAAGAAACTGACTAAAGAGGATTTGAAAAATGATTCTAAGTATTTCTCAGATCATCTTGTTGGCGGGATAGAGTGCACAAATGATTCTACTATAAATCCTTATATGCTTGCATTCTCATTAATTAACCAGGCAAAAAAATATGATTTCTCATTGTTTGAAATGACACCAGTAACTGACATTCAACGTATTCAGGGTGATGGATTTAAAGTAATGTCTTATGAAAAAGTATTCAAAGCTAATAAGGTGATTAATGCGGCGGGTATCTATTCACCGCATGTTGGAAAAATATTAGATATCGAAGTGCCGGTTGTACCAAGAAAAGGGCATATTTTAGTATCATCCAGAGCTGAATTAATGGGGGCACGGAAAATACAGGAATTTGGTTATTTAATGACCAAATTCGGTAAAGAAAGACAAGCTTCTAAAGAGATGAATGATTACGGTGTTGCACTTGTTCATGAAGCAACACAGAGCCAAAATTTTTTAATTGGAAGCAGCAGAGAATTTGTCGGTTACAACACTAATGTTAATCACAAGGTCATCAGACTCATCGCTGAACGAGCGATTGAATATTTTCCTGCGATGAAAGATATGAGCTTTATTCGAAGCTACGCAGGATTAAGACCATGGACTCCTGATAACCTGCCAATTATTTCTGATACTGCCGTACCAGGATTTTATATTGCGGCAGGTCACGAAGGAGATGGCATCGGTTTATCAGCAATTACAGGGTTATGGGTGTCGCAAATGATGACAGACACGTTGAAGGAAGATATTAGTCCATTAAGTATTAATCGATTTAAGGAGGTTAAAGTATGAATTTAAATAGTAAGCAATTTATAACCGTTGATACGCATACAGGTGGAAACCCTACACGGACAGTTTTAGCGGGGATGCCTCGTCTGAAAGGGAATACGATACAGGAGCAGATGCTGGATATGAAAGAAAACTATGACTATATCCGGAAATTTCTAGTTAACCCACCACGTGGCCATGACGTCATGAGTGGAACGATTCTGCTCCCGCCACTGGATAAACGTGCAGACTTCAGTGTTATTTTTGTAGAAACTGGCGGTTACTTGCCGATGTGCGGTCATGACACAATCGGCACGTGCACAGCGCTCGTAGAGCTTGGGTATGTTGAACGGAAAGAACCATTTACTTCAGTAGTTCTGGATACACCTGCTGGAATAGTAGAAACAAAATGTAAAGTGAATGCTGGAAAAGTGACCGAGGTGACATTTAGCAGCACTGCTTCATTCCATTTGAAAACTGTAGAAGTCAATTATCGTAATAGAATAGTTAACTGTGACATTGCATATGGTGGGAATTTCTACGGTATTATAAAAGCCACCAATCTAGACGTGACATTGGATGTTTCACGTTCGGAAGAAATCGTAACGAAGGCGATGGAAGTAAGAGATATTATAAACTCCGAACACGAAATTAAACATCCCGAATATGAATTTATTAATAAGCTGACACATATGGAGCTGTACGAAGAAGGAGAAGTGACTAAGAATACAGTAATTGTTCCACCAGGAGGTATAGACCGTTCCCCATGTGGAACAGGAACGTGTGCCAAAGTAGCTACATTGTTTAAAGCTGACAAGATGAATATAAACGATACTTTTATACATGAAAGTATTACAGGATCGCAGTTTAAAGCGCAGCTTCTTGATGCAAAAGATAAGGATGGAATTACTTATAATAAAGTTTCGATTACAGGATCGGCGTGGCTGATGGCGAGACATGATTTTTACATGCATGAATCTGATTCAATGAATGAAGGCTACTTACTGATTCCTGAAATATAAGGGGGGCAGACAGATGATTACAAAAATAATTAACAGTTATGATATTCAGATTAACGGACAATTACTGAGAGTAGTAGAAGCTGGAGAGCTCAAAGTCAGCGCAGCTCCATTTAACAGTAAAACATTGCTGATGAATGAACCAAGAGGAAACAAATACATCAATTTAATTACTTACAGAGAAAATCCTGAGAGTGATATTTTGGAAATAACACTGGATGGTTCGGACATAGTCGATAATAAGGAGATATTACTTAAATCGTTTGTTCAATCGTTGGTAGATCGAAAGAGAATTAAAGAAAGAGAGAATTATCCACTACTGCTGGATGGTAAGGAACTAGCATATAGAAATGAAGATTTGTGTTCTTCATTGTTATACGAGATAAATCAAAACAATGATATCTATTCAGTAAATGATAAAACGTTGAAAATTGTAGAAACTGAACTGGAAATAGAAGTGAATAATCTCACGGGAATCAGAGATTTAATCGAAGAAATTGAACATAATTTTGATTTTTTAGTTTTATATAATAAAGAAAAATGTATATCAGTAAATAAAAATGGAAGAATTATTCCATATCCGGTTATAGAAGTGATTTCATTATTGACTGAAAAATACCAAGGGGCGCAATTAAAAGTATTAACAGGAGACAATATTGAAATTAAAAATAATAAATTTAATTATAAATACTACTTAGTATCCAATTCACAATTTTATATCGATGATACAGATATTTATGAAGAAGGATTTATTATTAAATAAAACTAGGGGGAAATATTTATGGCAAAAGAATCAAGGTTACCGAGCCTCGCGATACTGCTTACAATACTGGGGTTATTTGTAGTAATTATGTTCGGTTTTATCGTAATACTGGAATTACCTATTCAATTGGCGTTACTCGTCGTATGGTTTATGATTATGGGGTTTGGTCTTTACCTCGGACACGGCTATTTAAAGATGGAGAAGGGGTTACTTAAAGGGATATATGAAGGTATGGGGGCAATATTAATACTGATAGCTGTTGGTGCGTTAATCGGTTCATGGATTGCCGGTGGTGTTGTACCAACGATGATTTATTATGGATTAAGCATCATCAGTCCAAGTATCTTCCTGATGGCAGCAATGATTATTTGTGCAATCACATCAATAGCTACAGGAACTTCATTCGGTTCAGCAGGGACAGCGGGTATCGCAATGATGGGAATAGGAGAAAGTTTTGGGCTACCAATGTACTTAGTTGCAGGAGCAGTAATTTCAGGTTGTTACGTAGGTGATAAAATGTCGCCATTATCCGATACAACCGTCATGACAGCGACTTTATCAAAAGTAGATTTATTCAGACACATCAAATCAATGGCATATGTATCTATTCCTGCCTTTGTTATTGCAGCGGTTGCGTATTGGATTACCGGTGCTGTAATATCTGAAGGCAGCGGTGATTTAACAATTGCCAAAGAGACAATGGCTGGATTGCAGGAGTCTTTCGAAATTTCATGGGTTATGTTAATTCCAGCGCTCGTGGTTGTCGTAATGCTTATATTTAAATTGCCATCTGTACCTGTAATACTCTTTGGAGCGCTGTTAGGAAGTGTATGGGCGGCAATGTTTCAAGGTTACGGCTTTATTGAAGCAATACAAACTTTATATTCTGGAAGTACACAGTCGACAGGTATTGTGTTTATTGACAGTCTGTTGAATCGTGGAGGAATCACCTTCATGCTGGAAGTAATACTGTTGATTATTCTCGCACTGGGTGTCGGCGGATTGCTGCAAACGATTGGTACATTCAAAGTTATAGGAGATGTGTTTGCCAAGTGGGCAACTAATACAGGAAACTTAACATTAACGACAATGATTGCTTCATTTTTCGGAGTGTTTTTTGGTGGGGCCGCTTACGTTTCATTATTGACAGGAACTAAGATAACTGAAGAAAATTATGACAGAAAGAATGTGTCGAGAACACTGCTCTCGAGAAACGTTGAGGCTGGAGGTACAGTAACCACTCCGATGGTGCCATGGTCAGATGGTGGAGTGTTTATGGCGACGACTCTCGGTGTAGCAACACTGGCGTACATTCCGTTTTTCTGGTACGGATTCCTGGTTATTATAATTACATTAATCTACGGGTACTTCGGATTATTCATTCTTGATAAAGATGATTATGAAAAAGAAAAAGATGCTGAAAGTACAGAAGATGAAATGACAACGTCATATTAAATCTAGATTATGATATCCTTTTAGTAAAAGAATAGGGGTAATCATATGAAAATTTATTTAGGCAGTCCATTTTTTAATGATGAACAGGTTGAAAGAGTAAAAAGAGTAGAACAGGCTTTAGCAGCTAATCCGACAGTAACGGAAGTATTTTCGCCACGTCTGCAGCAGGATGAGCATCTTGAACATGGTTCTGATGAGTGGCGCGATTTTGTTTACGCTAATGATATTAAACATGTTGAGTGGTGTGACGCTGTTGTTGCTGTTCATGATTATGAAGGCGAACATGTCGATCCGGGTACAGCGTTTGAAATCGGCTATGGTAAGGCATTAAATAAATTTATCGTGCTGTATCAGGAAAAAGACCCTGTAACAGAAGCCCCGGTAAACTTGATGCTGACCGATTCGCTTGATGTATATCTGCAGGATATTGATAAACTGGCTGAGTATGACTTTAACGAAAAGAAAAGAAACAGATTCGAAAATTACCATCATGCACCGGTTGCGAAAGAAAAATAAATTTTTTACAGCATATTATCAGAATATGCTGTTTTTTTATTGTTTTTGTATGTTATAGCATACAAATATATGCTATAGTGATTTAAATTAAATAATCAGGAGTGCTGTATATGACAGAAAATGTAGCTTTTATCGGCAGTAATCTGCAAAGTATCCGTAAAGAACGAGGATTGAGCCTGGATAAAACGTCTGTGCTTACAGGTGTCAGCAAAGGAATGCTGGCTCAAATTGAAAGAGGGGACTCAACGCCGACAGTGACAACATTGTGGAAAATAGCAGATGGTTTAAAGGTATCTTTTTCCTCGCTGATTACCCGTCCACAGAAAGCAATCCAAGTGATTAGAAAAAAAGATACACAGCTGGTTACAGAGAATAACGAACGATACCGTGTCTACAATGTTGTGCCGTTTTCACCGGAGAAATTATTTGAAGTTTACAACATTGAAATCGATCCGGACAGTGCGCATCATTCGGAACCCCACACTTCCGGTGTAGAGGAACATATATTTATTAATAAAGGCAGACTGACTATGGATATTAACGGTACTCTGACACATCTAAGTGAAGATGAATCGATGATTTTTGACGGCAGTCAGCCGCATATTTATAGAAATGATGGAGACGTTATGGTGAAAATGACGATGGTGATGTACTACAGCAAATAAAAATATAAATAAAGCAG
>CANRKV010000030.1 GCA_947631305.1 uncultured Jeotgalicoccus sp. | reverse complement strand
CTGCCGTCCTGGCGGATTTCATCGTTAACTTTAGTAACGATTGTCGTATCCTGCGGATTTGGAATTTCATCTTTAGTTACAATATAAGGTCCCATCGGTGTTGCCAGACTTTTCGATAAGAATGCCTGTTTATGAGATTTCTGCAACTCTCTCGCTGAAATGTCATTGACGATTGTGTAGCCGTAAATATAATCATAAGCCATTGAGCTGTCTATGTTTTTTGCTTCTTTCCCGATAACAACACCGAGTTCCCCTTCATAGTCCAGCTGCTCAGTCATATCTGTGAACGAAGATATTGTATCTTCATCCCCGACCAGGCTTGAATTTGCTTTTGTGAAAACATACAGCTCAACTTCACTCTTCATTTCTTCAGTATGAGCTTTGAAGTTGCGGCCAAAACCGATTGTATTATTCGGCGGTTTAACCGGTGCTGAAATATTAATGTTTTCAAACGGTGCCTTATACTTATCAGCATTATCAGACGCTTCTGCACTTTCAACAAGCTTTCTGACAAGTTCCTGAAAATCCAATGTGTGGTACTCAGTAATGCCTTCCAGTAATGTTCTCGGGTAATCCTTAACATCGCTGAAATCCTGGAATAAGAGCGGAATAATCCATGCACTATCTTCACGTTTTACTTTGACACCATAATAATTCTTTTCTTCAAATTCAAAAGTTAAAAATTTCATTGGACAATCTCCTTTGTTTTCTTTCATACAGTATAACAAACATTATTTAATTATTCCCGTTTCATTTTCTTATTTATCAGAAAAGTCTGTTCTAATGCGGAAGTATTATATCTAGCCATTACGTTCGACACAATAAGCAGCAGTATATAAAGCGCTGTGACGATAAGGAGCAGCATCTGAACGGAAATCTGCCCGTACATCGCCATGCCGAAACCGTAAAATATAAACATCATCAGAATATTAAATATTATATATGAAGTTAATCCGTATCTACCCAAATTAGAGAACAGGTTAAACACCGGTTTTGGAATGCTGTCAGCAATATATGCCAGAATCATAAAGTAGCCGATCGCTGTTACCGGGCCGCCGAATCCTTCGCCGAGTGTTTCTCCTGCAGTTGTACCGAGAGAAAGCACCTGCAGGAGCTTTGTTGCAATACCTCCTGCCAGCAGCACCATAATAATCCCGCCGCTGATATACGGACTGTCTTTTATGAAGCCGGAAAAATTCAATTCTCTTAATGCAATACCGAGTAAAATAGAAGGTAAAATGATAAATATTGCACCGTACAGTGAATCCGGACCATTCCCAGTCAGTATATCGATATTCGTATTAATAATCGCAAGGTAGTCTGTGCTTCTGTACGTACTGATAAACTCATTGACACGCTGAATACCGGAATACATATGCTGAATATTAGAATTCAGTCCTGTAATGATTTCCAGCACAACATTAAACATTAAATGAAGTGTGAATAATACCAGTGACGCTGCGAGCGTTATTATCCAATGGCGCCCGACAAAAATCAGGCCGATAAACGCCATAAGAATAACGAACGGCAGCGCATCAAATCCAAAAATAAGCACCGCATTTAAAAGCAGTACTACAAAGACAATACCGAGCACTTTAGCCAGATGTTTTTTACCCGTATAACCGTATTGACTGAGCATATAACCGATAATAATACTGATCAGCGGTATAACTGAACCGCCCGTAATGATGTCCGTAATATTAAAAACATTCAGGTCCCCGCCGAAGAAATATTCGAACGGGTTAATTTCATTAAGCGGCATCATAAAATACAAGCCGCTGTATATCAATAGCAGAATCAGAGATACTCCGCTGATAAAATAAATATGTCTGTTTGAATCATTCAACTGGAATCGCCCCATAATCAAAAAAGTAAAGCACGGCAGTTACCGGCTTGCCAAGTGAGACATGCGCTGATTTTGTATATATGTCCATCTGCGTGCTGTATCTGTCAGCCAGCTGTTCACTTGTTAAATTCGTTCCTGCTACACGGTCTGTCTTGTAGTCAATAATCGTATAGTGATCATCATACTCTAACAGACAGTCGATAATTCCCTGAACAATCTGTTCAGGATGTTCTGCATAGCCGATTGCCTCCTGGCTCATTATAAACGGCAATTCAGTATATATTCCCTGCTGTTCATTCAGCAGCTCATTCATCGTACTGTCGTTAAAGAACCGTGCAGCATTTTCTTTCATTTTCTTAATATGCACTGTGCTTAACAGTTCGTAGTTCTCACTGTAATTATCGATGAGTGTTTCTATATACGCAGTTTTCGCACTGTCATCCATGACGCTGAGCGTATGCCACTGATGCATAATATGCATCATCATTTCGTGCATAATCGTTCCGAAAATCGGTGCTTCAAGTGAGTCCGCAAGGAAATTAGGTTCCCTTAAATTCACTTCGCTCGTATGATTAATAAATGCCGCACCGTCAGGAATCGTTTCATTTCTCCTTTTAATGGACGTGACCGATTCTTTGGTCGTTACTTCAGTATCATCCGTATTCGGATACGTGTAAAATAACCGCTCACGGACTTCAGGAATAATATCCGCAGTCAGTGCATCGATATCTTTGAGATCCGCATACTCTGTCCGTTCATTTTCTGCGGCCGCAGAAAATTCCGCTTCTTTCACTTCGATATACGAAACATCAGACTGCATTAACACCGGAGCTAAAAAGTCCATTGCCGAACGCAGCTCTGCACGTGTTTCAAAAGAAGGTTTTTCCATGCGGCTGAAATCGTATTTGTATTCCGCCTCACCTTTAAACATCAGTGGAAGATACAATTTCTCCTCCGCCCGTGTCAAGGCGACGTATATTAAACGCAGTTCCTCACTCAGCTGTTCTATATTAAGGAAATCATTTGCGGTAAATCCGTGAATGCTCTCATAGTGATAATTTAACTCATCATTAAAATTATTAAACACTATACCAAGTTTCGGATGCACGTAGACACGTGTCACTTTCGTCAGTGTATAATTCTGCTTCAGATCTGCATATATTACATGTTTGAACTCCAGCCCTTTCGAGCTGTGAATCGTCATCACGCGCACTGCATCATCCGCATTCTCAAGCGAACCTTCTTCACCGAAATCCTTGCCTTCAGAAATTAAGAAATCAATATAGCTGATAAACTGATACAGACTCGTGTTGTTCATCGACTGAAATTCAAGCGCTCTGTCGATCAGCCCGTTCAGATTTGCTCTTCTCGCAGAACCGCCCGGCAGCCCGCTGAAGAACTCGAGAATATTCAACTCAAAATATATTTCAGAGATGAGTTCCGGCACACTTAAATATTTTGCATGCAGCTTCAGCTCTTTAAACGTCCCGACAAATTCCTCTATTTTTCTTAATATTAATTCATCATCGTTATATTCTGTCAGTGCTTCATATAAGTATTTTTCTTCTGAAGAAATACGAATAAGCGAGATTTCTTCTTCACTGAAACCGAACATCGGCAGACGCATTACTCCGGCCAAATGGTCATCCTGCAGCGGGTTATCTATAAGCGATAAAATACTGCGCATCGTTAAGATCTCAAAAGTCTCAAAGTATCCTTTATTGACGTCAATGCTGATTGGAATATCCGCCTTCTGGAATTCATGGCGCATAACGTCCGGTGCGAAACGGTTTCTGTTTAAAATAACGATATCCTGATATCCTGCGCCTTTTTTGTAAAGCTCCTGCACAAGTTTAACTATCTGTTTAATTTCCAGTTCATCCGCTTCCGCTGACTTTAAAGTCTTATCGTAAATAACAGGCAGCACTTCTACTGTCGATTCCGGTTCTGCCGTCTCGATTCCCTTAATTAATTTTTCTTCATCGGTGTAATCAATTTCACCAAGTTCTTTATCCATAATATTTTCAAAGATTAAGTTTGTTGCGTCGAGTATTTCAGAGCGCGAACGAAAATTTCGGTTAAGCTGTATCAGCGTGCCGCTGTCCGGCTCATTAAATCGTTCACTTTTATCGATAAATAAATCGGGTGCAGCCTGTCTGAAGCGGTAAATTGACTGCTTCACGTCACCTACCATAAACAGGTTGCCATCGTCTTCCCCGCCGGATTTCAGCAGCTGGATAATTGCTTCCTGTACCCGGTTAACATCCTGATATTCATCGATCATAATTTCTTTAAACTGTTCTTTGTAGCGGTTTGCAATTTCACATTCGTTGGCGGTTAAAATCCCTAACGCGTAATGTTCATAGTCATTGAAATCCATCTCATTAGACGACTGCTTGTCTTTTCTGTACGCTTCAATCACTTCTGAAACAATACTGATTAATTGATTGTTCATGCCGTTCAGAGGTGCAAGTTCTGCTTTTACATCGTCGAGTGTGTACTGTTTTGAAAGTTTAAGCTCCTGATACAGAGCATTCGCCGGCTTATTAAAACGTTCATTTAATTCATTGCCGTATGCTGTTGCACTTTTAATAAAAGCATTTGCCCCTGTAACCAGTTTTGCTGACGGCAATTTGAAAAACCCTTCATTACTAAAGCTCTCGAGCGCCTGCAGCACGTATTTATGCATGACAGCAAGTTTTTCATATGCATCGTCAATCGGCTTCTCTTTTAATTCTTCATCGCGTTCTGCACTATCGTATTCCGCTCTGAGCGTATACAGGTCCTGGTCCAGTTTTTTTAATTTACGCTCTATAACTGCTCTATAGCCCATCAGTATATTTGTGAGTTTATCTTCAGAAATATACTGTTCGATTATGTTATTTAAAAAACCGTCCGGTTCCTTAGTTGCGATGGCGACATGATACAGCTGTGTCACAAGTTTATGAAGCTCGCTGTTATCCTTATTACTCGTCACAAACTGATCGAGCTTTAAAAAGTCTTCATCGGCAGTAACGTAAAATTGTTCCAGCACATTGCTTATAATTTTCTGCAGACGGATTTCCGTCTCAACCTGACCCAGCGTACGCATATCAGGCGGCAGACCAATCGCATTATAGTGTGTCTGGATTAAATACAGACAAAAGCTGTGCAACGTGGATATATGTGCATCGTTCAGTTTAATAATCTCTTCATTCAAACGGGGATCCGGCGCAGCATTGTAAGTTTCACGGAGTGCACGTTCGATTTTATCCTTCATATCTTTGGCACTTTTATTCGTAAATGTCGATACGAATACTTCGTCGATAGAATAATTTCCATCGATAATATTCTGCTTAATGCGTTCTACGAGCACCGCTGTTTTTCCGGAACCCGCCGCTGCGGACACTAACACATCCGAGCCTTTCGTTTTGATTGCTTCTTCCTGTGCAGCAGTAAATTTAACCATCGTGCACCTCACTTTCAAATGCCTCTATATCTTCGTCCGAAATACGGTTCGTCCGGTAATCTTCTGCATTTATTAATTTATCGATATGGCATGCCGCCTTAAAATCACAGAATTGGCATGGCAGACCGCCATTCGTATCAATTGGATTGGCAAGCGTATTGCCGTCGTAAATTTCATCTGTTGCTGTTTTAAATTTCTCCATAACGTACTCTGAATAATGCCTGAACATTTCTGATGACAGCACACGTTTTTTCGAATGGCTGTTAAAAGTGCCGTCTTTTTTCTCCTGCAGCGGGAAATATTCATTAACGTATTCAGTATCTGTAATTAAATTCTCGAGTCCTCTGTTGCCGTCGATATTTGATGTATTATCGTCTGCCACGAACAGCCCTTTCGGTTTCAGTGCACTTTGGCGTTCTTTCTGTGCTTCAGCCGCGTCTTCAGCTTTAACTTTCGGTTCGTTGACATGATAAAACAGCATCGAGTTCGGTATAATATCTCCGTCCAAAAGTCCTCCTGCTTTATTCATCAGCACGTACATATAAGTAATAATCTGCAATTCGACACCGTTCAGCACATCGGATTTCCTTAAATCTCTTGCGCTCGATTTATAGTCGATAATATTTACGTACACTTTGCCGTCCTTCTTATACGTATCCACCCTGTCTATTTTACCGCGCAGAATGATTTTTTTACCGTTCGGACTTGTCAGAATCAGTTCACCGAGTTTATCTGATTTTTTACCGAATACCGCTTCAATCAATGTCATCTTATAATTGCCGAGTGTTTCGATATCTTTCATAAAGAGCAGTGTTGTCGTAATTGCCTGCACTGCTTTTTCTTTCAATGATAAATAATATTCAGACCGTTCAAAAATACCGTAGCTGATCGTTCTGAGAACCGTTTCTACCGCATTTTTTACCGTACTTTTAATTTTGTCATTATCATGCTCCAGCGTCATATTTAAATCTGCAGCAACTTTTTCCAGAGCGTTATGGTACAGGTTACCAATTTCAAGCGGTCTTACCGTATAGTTCTGTCTGACATTCAGCTTTAGGCCGTAATTTGAAAAATGCTGGAAATTACAGTTGAAATACGACTGAAAACGCGACACACTTGCTTTCATTTCCCCGCCGTATAACTGTTCTGCCGTCCCGCTGTTAATTTTACGTGCTTTATTATCATAAGTAAGGTTGCGCATCAGTCGTTTAATAACTGCCTGTCTGTCACTTGTTTTTAATAACTGATAGACAGATATAAAGTGCCTGTACTGCGGCACGCTGCTTAAATCTTCCAGATACTCTTTATCAGTAGACATCAGCTGGCGCAGTTTAAAGTGCTCCAGTGCTTCCATGCTGCGTATACTCGAGATCAGCCGGATTGAGTTTTTCACATCGTAATGTGCAGTCTTGCGATACGTATAGTTCAGTACATTTTCCGCATTGTCTGGTAAAAACTCCGCAACGAACGGACTGATTTTAGTCGCTTCTTTACTTTGCAGCGTGGATGACCAGCTGATGAACAGTTCATCTGTCGGACGTGTCACACCGAGGTAAAAGACGAAGCGCTCATCCTGTGCGAGCGTTCTCGCACTTGGTGATAACGTGATTCCCCGATTGCTCAGGACGAGTTTTTCTTCATCGGTCACTATCGTCGTGCTGCGCGATTCCTGCGGCATGACATTATAGTTCATCCCCACTATAAATATATACTTTTTGTTTTCCACTTTAGCGAGGTCCAGCAGTCCGATAATCACCTGATCAATCGTTGCTGGTCGCGTATTAAAAGTAGCAGATTTTAAGCCGTCAATAAATGTTTCATAAAATAATGAGAAGTCGGTTTCAGCATCTTTAAACACAGTATAGCTGTCGTCTAACAGACGGATAAATAAATTATACGACTGTTCAGTTTCGTTTCTCAGACGGACATCTGATTCTTCGAGTTCGTGAATTTCATCTTCCAGTTTAATTAAAATACCATTATCAACGATAAAATTATAAATTGCTGTAACGTAATCTTTAACCGTTGTACCTTCTTTTAAAGTATTGAAAAATGTTTTCAGCTGACCGAGTTTATTATTCTTATAGTCAATCATCTCACTCAGTGATTCCGTATTATCAATCCGGTCAATCATACCTTCTGCATCCAGGCGGTATTCAATCGCAAAACGCTCGTCATCGAACAGTTCATATCCTGTCAGTCCGCGTTCGATAATAATATTTTCAAGGTGAGCAAGCAGCTGATCGTCGTTCCCGTTATTTAAGTATCCGGTTTTAAGAACATTCAAAAATGATGAGCTCTGAAAACGGCTCTTATAACATTCGAGGAGTGCAATAATGAGCTGGGTGAACGGATTGCAATGCATAAAATGCTCGGCATCCATATGATAGGAAATATTAAACCGCTTAAATGTCGTTTTGATATGTTCCTCATAGCTTGAATCACGGTATAAAATACCGACATCGGAATAACTTGCGCCTTTTTCGCGGACAAGTGTCTCGATATTACGTGCAATCTCAATGACTTCTTCCTGCACTGACGGCGATTCTGTAATCGTAATTCCATCGAAATTTGTCATTTTCCTGCCTGTTGTAATAAAATTCTCAAGCTGCGTCAGACCGGTACGTTTTGCACGCAGAAACTCATCGTCGAAATGACGGAACTGTACATAATGCTCACCGAACAATTCCTGCAGTCTTGTAACTACCGCTTCAGTTTTCCTGAACAGCAGTGTATCCCTCTGTGCCTGTTCGCTGCCTTCAGACTTGCTGTGAGTTAAAAGCAGATTAATTTCTGCCACCTTGCCTTCAAGAGCATAAATTAAATCGAATTCACTCTCCGTAAAGTTGTGGAAACCGTCGATATAAATTACTGCATTTTTTAATGTGCGGATGTTACCCGCACGGTTTATGTCATCTATAAAATTTTGAATCATATTTAAATCTTCAATATTATATTCGGCAATCTGTTCTGACCACATAGAATATATTTTATTTAAATCTTCGTATTTCTCTGTCGTTCTGCCTCTCTCAAACTGCATATCACGCAGGTGTTCAGGCTGGACGCTGTATGCTCTGAATTCTGTAATCTGCTCAAGAACTTTCTCTGAAAATTTTATGTAGCCGCCTGATGTATGATAATAATTTAGAACTTCTTTCATATCGTTCATCAATTTGTGCATGAACATTACGTGTCCTGCTTCAGACAGCGATTCTTTTTCAGGCTGGCCGAGTTCATTGTAAACATGCCACATCAGCCTGGTAAAACTGAATACACTCGTCCGCATACTCCCGCCAACTTCACCATTTTTAGGCTGCGTAATAAGCTGTTCATAGCTCAGTGTATTTTGCGTCGGTGTAACGATATATATATTCGAACCGAGCGGCGAATCTTTCGTCAGCTCTTCAATTTCATTAAACATGGTGCTTGTTTTACCGGTACCGCTCGTGCCGGTCCATAATGTGATACCCATAAAATCTGCCTCCCGACTTGAATAAAGGAGATATTAGATTCCCTAATATCTCCTTTTAGTAATATTTATAATTAAAAATCAATTGCTATTTCATTCAGCGGCCAGAATCTGAGCTGAACTTCGCCAATAATAGAATCCTCGTTAATTAAACCAAAGTCTCTTGAGTCCCTGCTGATTGGACGGTTATCACCGAGTACCAGATAATGTCCTTCCGGGATTACACCGTCTTCCACGCCCATATCACTCAATGTGAAATTGTCCATATAGGATTCACCCTGATGAACGACATAGTCTTCCTGCAGCGGTTCACCGTTTAAATATACAGTGCGGTCTGCCATCTCTACATTATCACCAGGCACGCCGATAACACGTTTAACATAAGCCGAGTCTTCATTTGAATTAAAGACAATTACATCATCCTGTTCAATATCAGTCAGGTCGTATATAAATTTATTAACTACTACTCTGTCGCCATCTTCCAGAGTCGGATCCATGCTCAGACCATCGACTGAAAAAGATACGAAGAGAAATATTCGTATTACAGCAATTACCACGATTGCGATTAATATTGCTACAGCCCATTCGCGAATTTCTTTTGCCAATTATGACACCTCTTATTTTTTCATTTTTCGTTCCAGGTACTTCTGATACCATTTTGAAAGCAAATATAACAGTACTAAAAATACCAATGAGAATATGAGTTTTACCGGTGAGTCAAAAAATGAAGTTATGTCATAACCAACTAGAGTCATCGATAATATCATAATAAATTTTGACGCTAATAATATATATAAGTATACATGTCTTCTTATATTAGATAAAGCTGTGATAACATTTACGATTGATGACGGCGTAAACGGCAGTGACAGTAATATGAATAAAAATGTAAAGCCGCGTTCATCGATAAATTTCAGCATTCTGTTAAGCTTGTCGTGCTTTTCTATATACCTCTGTGCCGGCTGCCTGAATAAATTGCGGACAATTAAAAACACTAAATAGCTGCCGGCCACACTGGCGATGTAACTCACAAGGAAGCCGATAATAATACCGTAGGAGTTAATATTTAAAATTACAATTACAACAAGCGGTAAAAACGGCAGGAACGCCTCGATAAATACGAGCAGAAATCCTACGATAAAACCCAAGTCTTCAAATTTTTGAAATAGCGTTTCTATCCCCTGTTCAGTCGTCAAAATTTCGATTAATTCGTTCAAGTGTTTTCCCTCACTGTAAAAATACTAAAAGACTATATTCGTAATATAGTCTTTTAGTATAGATTATCAAATTATTTTCATTTATTATAACATGATTAATGACGATTTATCGCTATTTAGCATGCACGGTATTCTTTTTAGGAATCAGATTTTTAATATTATCTTCTTCTTTACTATTAAACATTTCGACGATCGCCGAGCCGACGATAACACCGTCGCAGTGTTCACCGAGTGCAGCAGCAGCGTCTGATGAGTTAATTCCAAAACCTGCACAAACCGGCACTTTGCTTTTGTCTTTAATACGTCTGAGATTATCAAATACTTCCTGACTGTAGCCTGATTGTTTACCGGTCACGCCGTTAACAGTCACTGCATATATAAAGCCTTCCGCTTCATCTAAAAGCTCTTCCAGTCTGTCATCTGACGTCGTTAATGTCGCAAGACGGATAATGGCAATATCAGTATCTTTTAATGCTGTTTTAAGTTCAGATTCCTCTTCGAGCGGCACATCCGGCACAATAACTCCGCTGACGTTAGCAGCATTCGCGTCTTTTGCGAATTCCCCGAGACCGTAATTAAAGACCGGGTTATAATAAGTCATTAAAACGTAAGGTACATTTATTTCATCCTTAATTTCTGTAAGCTTTTGCAGTATATCCCGGAGGCTGACATTGTGCTCAAGTGCACGAATGCCGGCACGCTGAATTACCGGACCGTCTGCTGCAGGATCGCTGAACGGAATACCGATTTCAATCAGATCCACTCCCGCTTCTTCCAGTGTTTTAATCTGAAAGCTAAGTTTATCGAGTCCGCCGTCTCCTGCCATAATGTACGCGATAAATGCTTTATCATCCTGACTGTTTAGTGTCTGAAACATATTTTCTATACGAGTTTTAGTCATTTTTTCTTCTCGCCTCCAGTTCTGCTTTCACCATTTCAACATCCTTATCCCCTCTGCCTGATAACGACACGACGATAATTTCATCCTTTGGAAGTTCAGGTGCGATTTTCATCACATGTGCAATTGCATGCGAGCTTTCGAGTGCCGGAATGATACCTTCCGTTCTCGACAATTCCTGGAAGGCATTCAGCGCCTCTTCATCTGAAGCATATTCATAACTTGCACGTTTCGTTGAGTATAAAAAGCTGTGTTCCGGACCGATGCCGGGATAGTCGAGCCCTGCTGAGATTGAATGCGTTCCCTGAAGCTGGCCGTTTTCATCCTGCAGCATATGCATTTTTGCACCATGTGCAATACCGACTGAACCGCGGTTGATTGCTGCTGCAACTTTGTCTGTATCGATGCCTTCTCCTGAAGCTTCGACCCCGATTAATGCAACGTCCTTGTCTTCGATAAAGTTATAAAACATTCCCATCGCATTACTGCCGCCGCCGATACATGCAACAACTTTATCCGGCAGTCGTCCTTCTTTATCTAATATCTGCGATTTTGCTTCTTTTGAAATAATACTCTGGAAATCACGCACAATTTGCGGAAACGGATGCGGACCGAGTACTGATCCGAGTACGTAGTGCGTATCTTCCATATGCTGAACCCAGTATCTCATCGTTTCGTTTACAGCATCTTTTAATGTTGCAGTGCCCTGTTCCACTCTGACTACTTCTGCACCTAAAAGCTCCATTCTGAACACGTTCAGTTCCTGACGGTCAGCGTCTTTTGCTCCCATAAACACTTTACATTCAAGGCCTAAGAGGGCTGCGATTGTCGCCGTGGCGACGCCGTGCTGCCCGGCACCGGTCTCCGCAATCACTTTCGTTTTGCCCATATATTTAGCCAGCAGTCCCTGGCCGATAGCGTTATTAATTTTATGTGCGCCGGTATGGTTTAAATCTTCGCGTTTTAAATATATTTTCGCACCGCCTAGTTTTTCTGTTAAGCGTTCCGCGTAGTACAGCGGATTTTC